>DAOQAK010000074.1:0-6179 GCA_035353855.1 Bacteroidales bacterium
ATTTTCAGCTCATTCAATCTTGATTTTTTGCAAACCTGTTTTCTTTGAGTATAACTAAAAAAAAACATGATTTAAAAAAGGAAAATTATAGATGTATTTTTCCTGATAAAAATTAAAATTTATGAATTTTATACTTAGTACAATTTTAAAAAGGAGATTTTTTCAAAAATTTTAAAGAATAGAATTTTTCTTGTTTTTAACTTTTAGAAATAAAAAGTCTGTTTTTCCATTCATATTTCCCAAAAAGTCCCATTGCTCCTGAAATAAAAATATAAATTGGGTAAATTAATTGAAGAGGAATATAATAAAGCATTAGTTTTTTATTTTTCATAAATGCTGAAATGCCCGTTAATAAAGGAAAATCGATAATTATCTTTAAAACAAAAATAAAGAGAAACAAATTTAAAAAAGGTAGAAAGAAAATTGAAAAAATTCCTGTGAATACAATTGAGGTATTGAATAAGAAAACCAATAGAGCAATTAAAATAGTTGGGATATCAGAATAACCATGGCTTTTAGAAACCCATCGCTTGCGTTGATTTAAAAAAGAACTGAATGTTTGTTGGGGTTGTGTTTGAACTAAAGCATCATAATTTTTTAAAAAAACAATTTTTCCTTTTAATTTGTTTTTTATCTGGTGCATTAAAAAAACATCATCGCCTGATGAATACTTATCATTCAAGTTATATCCGTTTAATTTTATAAAAGCACTTTTTTCATAAGCAAGGTTTGCTCCGTTGCACATTATTGGAAACCCCAGATTTGAGCTAGCTGCACCCGATGCAATAAGACTTAGAAATTCAAGGCTTTGCATTTTCTGAAAAATATTTTTTTCATTATAAAAACATACCGGGCCAATTATCATTTCCGGTTTATGTTTTTCGTAAAATTCAGCAATTGTTTTTAACCAATATGGCTGCATAATGCAATCGGCATCAGTAGTAACAATAATATCTCCTTCTGCAACCTTTACTGCTTCTGCAATAGCTTGTTTTTTTGAACTTAAGTTTAATTTTGATAATTCAATAAGAGTGATTTTTATTAAATTATTTTTCCTGATAAAACTATTTACTAGCTCAACAGTATTATCAGTTGAAGAATCATCAACAACAATAATTTCGAATAATTCAGCCGGATAATTTTGTTTATATATTTTTTCAAGGCATTGAATAATATTTTCCGTTTCGTTTCTTACCGGTAAAATCACACTTAATTTGGTGTTTACATTTTTCAGTGAAGTCGAAAATGTTTTGATATGAAACCATGAAAAATTAAAAATCAGGATGAGTAATGCATAACAAATGCTTATGCAAAAAATAAAATAAACCAATATTTCTGAAATTAAATTCAATCTTTTCTGAAAAATTTTAACCTGAAAACAAATATTGCCCCTATCATTGCAGGTATTACAAGATTAATTATCCATAGCATAGTTGTAGAAGAAAGAACTGCAATGTCGTTTTGTGCTGCGGCATTATTAGTGGTGAAATATAAACCAATAAAGTAAAGAGCAACCGAACATCTAATTCCCAGTTCTGTTAGTGCAATAGTTGGTATAGCTGCCATTACAAGGTATATCAATGAAATTAATACCATGGCTTCGTAGTATGGAATTTTTACACCGAATAATTTTAATAAAAGATAAAACTGTGTTATAAAAACCATATATCTGAAAGTACTTATTAATATAACATTCAACAATTCCTTTTTTGTATAAATAGAAAATATTCTTCCATATGATCTTAATTTTTTTAATTTACCTGGTAGTTTATTTATAAAGACAGTTAAAACCGATACATTGAAAAAGAATAACAGAAGAACAGTAATTAAAATGACAACAAGCATAATTAATCCATATAAATAGTATTGAGGATTGTTTTGCAAATCAATGTATTCGTATGCAAAGAAAATAAAACCTACAGAACCGGCAATTGTAGTTACCAGTAGTTGGCTAATACTTCCAAGCATGGTAATTAGTGCACCTTCCCATCGGTCGGCTTTTTCTAGAATAAAAACGCGTCCTGCATATTCGCCAATTCGATTCGGAGTGAATATACTTACTGTAATGCCCGATAATACAGCAACCAGTGCTTTTAGAAAAGAAACATTTTCAATTTTACGGATAAGATATTTCCATTTTATAGTTTCGAGGCTCCAGTTTATTACCATTAGTAACAATACAAGAATATATAATTTGATAAAAGAAGATTCCCTGAATTTATTTTCGAATGAAATAAAAGTATCTATGAAATTTTCTTTTACAAATAATCTTCGGTAAATAAAATGAAATGCAACAATTACTACTGCAATCTTTATCGTAAGATTATATATTTTATGTAATTTTGTTTTATTACTCATTTGCGATGAACGAAAAAATTATTTTAGGAATCGATCCGGGAACAAACATAATGGGCTACGGCTTCATCCTGAATAAAAATAAAACTATTGAACTGATTACGATGGGAGTAGTAAAACTCGACAAACTCGATAATCAGCCATTAAAACTAAAAAAAATTTTTGAATCGGTATCAGAATTAATTGAAAGATATAAACCCGATGAATTTTCCATTGAAGCTCCTTTCTATGGAAAAAATGTTCAATCGATGCTTAAACTTGGTAGAGCGCAGGGAGTTGCAATTGCAGCTGCATTGAATCGTTCGCTTCCGGTTTTTGAATATTCGCCACGAAAAATAAAACAGGCAATTACCGGAAATGGTAATGCTTCAAAAGAGCAAGTTGCTGCCATGCTGTGTACTTTGATGAATATAAAAGAAACACCACAGTTCTTCGATGCAACGGATGGTTTGGCTGCTGCCGTTTGTCATTATTTCCAGAATAAAGTTTCTATAACTGATGATAAAAAATATTCGGGATGGAAAACTTTTATTAACAACAATCCCGACAGACAGGTAAAACCCAGATAGTCCCAAAGGAATATAATTACCTTCATTGCAAACTGAAATTTATTACATTTACATTATTATCAATTGTAAAAATATTTATGAAAAATAATAATGGCACTTTAATGCAATATTTCCATTGGTATTATCCGAATGATGGTTCACTTTGGAAAAAAGTAGCAACAGAAGCAAAGAATCTTGCAGAATCAGGAATAACAGCTCTTTGGTTACCACCTGCATATAAAGCTACAAAAGGTATTGATGATACGGGTTATGGTGTTTATGATTTATACGATTTGGGTGAATTCGATCAGAAAGGTACCATCAGAACAAAATATGGAACCAAAGATGAATACCTTAATGCTATTAGCGCAGCACACAAAGCGAAAATTCAGGTATATGCCGATGTTGTTCTTAATCATAAAGCGGGTGCCGATGATTACGAACGTGTTGAAGCCAAAAGGGTTTATGCCGATAATCGCAATATTGAATATGGCGAACCTGATTATATTGATGCGTGGACATCATTTAAATTTCCGGGTAGAAATGGAAAGTATTCACAATTTCAGTGGTTCTGGAAACACTTTGATGGCGTTGATTGGGATGAGAACAAAAAAGAAAAAGCCATCTTTAAATTTACAATGAGAGATTCGAATTGGGAGCCTATCTTAGATCCGGAAGTTGGGAATTACGATTACCTGATGTTTGCTGATATTGATTTTATGGATCCTGATGTGAATAACGAACTAAGGACTTGGGGCAAGTGGTATATCGATTTCACTGGTGTTGACGGGTTTCGTCTTGATGCCATCAAGCATATTAAATTCGATTTTTTCAGAGACTGGCTTAACGATATGCGTTCTTATTCCAAGAAAGATCTTTTTACTGTTGGAGAATATTGGAATTATAACTTGCGCATTCTGTTATTGTATTTAGAAAAATCAAATTATGAAATGTCGTTATTCGATGCGCCTCTTCATATGAACTTTTATAATGCTTCAAAAGAAGGCCGGGATTACGATTTACGCAAAATATTTGATAATACATTATTACAGGTAATGCCAATAAACACTGTAACTGTTGTTGAAAATCATGATACGCAACCTTTGCAGTCGCTCGAATCAACTGTTGATTATTGGTTCAAACCATTGGCATATTCAATTATCTTATTAAGAGCTGAAGGTTATCCATGTATTTTTTATCCAGATTATTATGGCGCATCATACAGGGATTACGGCAGAGATGGCAAACAATATGACATTGCACTTGCACCTGTTCAAAAACTTCAGGAACTGATAAAAGCACGACAACTTTTTGCTTATGGTCAACAACGCGATTATTTTGATCATCCTAATGTAATAGGCTGGACAAGGGAAGGAGACACAGATCATCCCAATTCAGGAATAGCTGTACTATTAAGTAATGGCGATGACGGATGGAAATGGATGGAAGTGGGAAAAGCACATGCAGGTAAAATATTTATTGATTTTCTTGGTAATCATTCGGGTGAAGTTACAATCAATACAGATGGCTGGGGTGAATTTAAAACAAAGGGAGGTTCAGTTTCTGCATGGGTCTGTAAAAATTAATCGAATGAGATTTAAAAAATAAAAAATCATAGTATTATATAAAAGCAAAAATGTTTTCACGCAGTAGCGGAATATTACTACATATATCATCATTACCCGGAAAATACGGGATAGGTAGTCTTGGTAAAGAAGCATTTAAATTTGCTGATTTTCTAAGTAATGCCGGTCAATCATTATGGCAGATTCTTCCTTTATGTCCAACAGGTTCGGGTAACTGTCCTTATCAAGGACTTTCAGCATTTGCCGGTAATCATATTTTTATTGATGTGGATATTCTTGTTTCTGATGGTTTTTTGAAGCAGCGGGATCTAGAAGGATTCCACTTCACAGATAAAATGGAATATTCACAGATTATAATTCATAAAACTCATTTATTTAAAAAAGCATATTCAAATTTTATTTTTAATAAATTTTCTGAGAGAGATGAATACAATGAATTCTGCTTTAGTAATGCATCATGGCTTAACGATTACGCTCTATTTATGGCATTGTTGGAGCAATACAACGGACAACCATGGCATAAATGGGAAAGGGCTTTAAAGTTTCGTGAAAAGAAAGCATTAATAAAAACTACAAAAAAACTTGAACAGGAGATTGGCTTTCATAAATTTTTACAATTCATTTTTTTCAGGCAATGGTTTTCTTTAAAAAAATATGTTAATGAAAAAGGCATAAAAATAATAGGCGATAACCCTATATATTTATCTTACGAAAGTTGCGATGTGTGGGCTAATCCTGAACTTTTTTTTCTTGATGAAAATCTTAATCCATTAAAAGTTTCAGGAGTTCCGCCTGATTTTTTCAATTCAGATGGACAAATGTGGGGACATCCATTATATAATTGGAAGGTTCATAAAAAAACAAATTTTTCCTGGTGGATCGATAATATGAAAGCAACTTTAGACATTGTAGATATTTTGCGTATTGATCATTTTATTGGTTTTATTAACTATTGGGCAATTCCTTATGGAGAAAAAACTGCAAAAAATGGAAAATGGGAGAAAGCGCCGGGGAATGATTTATTTAAATGTTTGAAGAAAGCATTAGGGAATATTCCGCTTATTGCAGAAGATCTGGGAAATAAAACAGAAAAAGTGGATAAGTTAATGAAAAGTATGAATTTCCCAGGCATGGCATTACTTCAGGAAGGTATTACAGGTGGAAGCGGTCATCCATTTGCACCACATAATTTCGATTCAGTTAATCATGTAATTTATACCAGTACACATGACAGCAATACAGTAAAAGGATGGTTTAGTCAACTTAATCGTTCAGATAAAAAGCAGGTAATGAAATATCTTGGATGTGATGAAAATAATGTTGTAAAAGATATGATAAAACAAGCATGGTCGTCAGTAGCAATCTTTTCAATAGCGCAAATGCAAGATATTTTGGAACTGGGTAGTGATGCCAGGATGAATATTCCCGGAACCATTACAAACAACTGGCAATGGCGGCTTAAAGCGAATTATTTACATAAATCAAATATTGATTGGCTTTCCGAAATAACCAAACAATATAATAGATAGGCCGAACAGAAATTATTTTACAAATCAAATTATCAATTTGTTTAGTGTGATATTTTTCAAGAGGAATTACGTTTAATAACATAAAAAAAAATTTATCCACATAACAAAAAAAGCCACTGATACCGTGGCTTTTGCTCCCCCTGCTGTCCGCCACGGCGGAT
>DAOQAK010000074.1:6279-14571 GCA_035353855.1 Bacteroidales bacterium
CAGTTACATTATTTTTTAAGAAATCTCTACCAACACCGGATTTTAAATATTTTTCGTATTGCATAGCTTCGGCTCTTGAATCAAATTCTTTTGAAAAAATCAAAATCCATGGACCTTTGTTTTTAGTAAACTTTCCAAGTATTTCAGCATTATGTTCATAAATTCTACGATGAATATCATTAGTCTGCCCGGTATAATGTTTACCGGAAGAAACACTTTTAAGAACATAGACAAAAAATTTCCCCATACAACAAAAAAGCCACTGATACCGTGGCTTTTGCTCCCCCTGCTGTCCGCCACGGCGGATTGAACCAGCGACATATTAGTAATCAGTTACATTATTTTTTAAGAAATCTCTACCAACACCGGATTTTAAATATTTTTCATAACGCATAGCTTCGGCTCTGGAATCAAATTCTTTTGAAAAAATTAAATTCCAAGGGCCTTTGTTTTTAGTAAACTTACCAAGCGTCCCTTCATTATGCTCAATAATTCTGCGTTGAACATCCATTGTTTGACCCGTATAATGTTTACCAGAAGAAACACTTTTCAAAACATAAACAAAATATTTATCCATACAACAAAAAAGCCGCTGATAGTGCGGCTTTTGCTCCCCCTGCTGGACTTGAACCAGCGACCCTCTGATTAACAGTCAGATGCTCTAACCAACTGAGCTAAGGAGGAATTTATTTTATGTTTTAATTATTAAAAGAACGATATTTTTTACTCCTCCTTATTGATGCTATAACCTTCCGATAATTATCAGGATGAGTTAAAAAGGAATATTCATGTTTAAGGTGTGCAAAAGTAAAAGTAAATTTTGAATTCTCCAATAATATTTTTAAAATTTGCAAAAAAATATATTTTATGAAGAAAATTTTGGGTATTGGAAATGCGTTGGTTGACTTGATGACACAAATAAATGATGATTCTTTACTTTCGGAATTAAAACTTCCTAAAGGAAGCATGCAGCTTGTCGATAAAAATGTTTCGCGTAATATTATTGAAAAAACAAAAAATTTTAAACGTACCATTACAAGTGGAGGTTCTGCAGCAAATACCATACATGGGCTTTCAAGTTTAGGTATAAAAACTGGATTTATTGGCAAAGTTGGAAAAGATGAAATGGGTAAGTATTTTAAGGATGATATGGAGAAAAACAAAATTAAAACATATCTACTTGAAAGCAGTTCAGATTCAGGAGTTGCTGTTGCTCTTGTAAGCCCTGATGGTGAAAGAACTTTTGCCGTACATCTTGGTGCAGCAGTAGAACTTATTGCAGAAGATATTAAAACGGAATTTTTTAAAGGATACGACCTTCTTCATATAGAAGGTTATCTTTTACAGAATTATTCTCTTATTGAAACAGCTTGTGGTTTGGCTAAAAAAAATGGATTAAAGGTTTCCCTTGATCTTGCAAGTTTTAATGTTGTGGAAGCTCATCGCGACTTTTTGGAATATATCAGTAAAGAATATGCAGATATTATATTTGCAAACGAAGATGAAGCTAAAGCAATGACTGGTCATCATCCCGAAGAAGCTTTAAACCATATTGCGCAATGGTGCGATGTAGCTGTAGTGAAAACTGGTAAAAAAGGGTCGCTGGTAAAAACAAACGGAGAAATATTTAAAATAGATTCAATAAATACAAATGTTGTTGATACTACTGGTGCGGGAGATTTATATGCAGCAGGATTCCTTTTTGGTTTATTAAATGAAATATCTATTAATGAATGTGGACGAATAGGTTCATTATTGGGTAAACATGTGATTGAACAGATTGGAGCTAAAATACCTGATGATGTTTGGGGAGAAATAAAAAAGATGATATAACTTTAATTTATAAAAAAAAAGCAACTTCACCAGTTGCTTTTTTTTATAATCCAAAATACCTAAACCAATATAATTATTCTTTAACAAATCTTTTTATTATTGTTCCTTCTGCACATTCAGCTTTAATGAAGTATACTCCTTTTCCAAGATCGGAGATATTGATTTTTGTGTTTTTATTTTTTGCAGATTTTGTAAACAATAATTTTCCTTGAACATTATATACGTAGAAATTTACATTTTTAATATTTTCATATGAAACAGAAATAACATCAGTTGCAGGGTTTGGATAGATTTCAAAAGAATATGTTGCATCAGGTGTATGTGGAATACTTGTAAATATTGAATTTGAAGGTTCTGATTCACATCCATTTTCTGTAACAATTACGTAATAGGTATCAACAGTTGTCGGAGTATATGTCTGGCCTGTTGCACCTGTTATTAATCCGGAAGAGTTATACCACTGGTTACCTGTAGTTGCCGATGATGAAAGATAAGTCCCGATCTGTGTAATTACCGGAGTAGCTGGCAAATCTTTTACTGTTACAGTAGTGCTAATATATGAAGGACAACCAGCCAAAGTACCTGTAACAGTATATATGGTAGTTGTATCCGGTTCAACTGTTATGGAATTATTTATTGCTAAGTTGCTCCAAACATAAGCAGTAGAATTTCCATTTGCTGTTAATGTAGTTTGTTCCCCTTTACAGATGGTTGGATTTACCGGGCTTATACTTACTGAAGGAGCTGTACAAGCGTCCTGTACTGTTAAAAAACAATTTTTTGCCTGGGTTTCAGTTGCAGCAAAAGAAGCATAAAATGTTACAGGACCTGTTCCATTAGCAGGAGCAGTCCATGAATAAACCCATGATGATTGAAGTTGATTTGAAACACATGACTTATTGGAATATACTGTGAATCCGGCTCCGCTTGCAAAGTAACCTACTTTATTACCTCCTGCTGTTTCGGCTGTTATTTCCAGGCCGTACTGAGCGGAGTTTGGAGCTTTACAGGTAATAGAATATACTGTTCCTCCAATAAATCCTGTTGATGGGATATCGGTAATAATCCAACCAGTTACATTTAACCCTTCTGTAAAATGGCATTGAGTCATACCATTACCACTACAGTCATTATAATTATCACCGGGAGATCCGCTATATCCGGGACCTTGTTGACCATCTGTCCAGCAGAAAGCAGATTTATCTACATAAATCAATGAAAAAATAAGGACAGCAATAACTGACAGGATTGTAATTTTCTTAATCATATATTTAATTTTTTTGGGTTAGCACTTTATAATTTATTTTGTGATAGTCGGGAAAGAAATAAAGCTAAAATTTCTTACTAAACAAATGTAATAAATTGAAAAGGCAGATGCAATATTGAATTTATTAAAAAAGGTAATCAATAGGTATGTGTAGATAATATTATATTTTTTGTCTGCCAATAGATTTTATTTTATGATATATTTTTTATATAATAATGTTATTTTTACAAAAGTATTATTTAAATTTTTAGAATTACAAATTTTTTCAAAAAAAATTATCATCATAATGTTTAAAGCTCATATTTTTAAGAGTTCTTTCAATAAATGTTTATCTTCATTTTGCAAAGATGAATGTGTGGTGTTAAGTCTAATATATCACATTGATTTTATCGAAATGTGATATATTCTGTATGTGATTCATTTTTCGATGAACTCAGAATAACCGCCATTTCAAAATCAACTAACACTAGTACTCTTTAAATCTAAGCTTTTATACATTTTGTTACCTTTGTACGTATTTTATCAAGAAATGTTTTATGAAAAAAAAAGTTTCTCCGGGAGAAATAACTGAATATGTCCGCCATTTCCAGAAAAGCCGTATTTTATTGACTGCTTTAGAATTTGGAATTTTTACGATTTTAGATAAAAAACCATTGACATCGAAAATTGTTGCAAAAAAAATTAAAGCAAATGCACGTGCTACAGATAGACTTATGAATGCTTTAACAGCATTAGGGTTTTTAGAAAAAAAGGGAATTTTATTCAGTAATGCTGAACACTCTGAAAAGTATTTTGTATTTGGCAAGCGTGATTTTATGTCGGGGCTTTTGCATTCCATTAATGTTTGGGATACATGGACAAATTTAACGGAAAGCATAAAAAAGGGAAGATCTGTTATTGTAAGGCCTAAATTGATTAATAATCGAAACAAAGAATGGCTTAAAGTTTTTATCAATGCTATGCATTATCGTGCATTACGCCAGGCGCCGGATATCGTGAAGCTTATCGACATGAAAAATATTAATCGGGTTCTTGACATTGGCGGTGGAAGCGGTGCTCATGCTATGGCTTTTACTGATGCGGGAAAGCAAATTACAGCAACAGTTTTCGATTTACCCAATATTATACCTATTACAAAAAAATTTATTAAAGAAAATGGGTATTTAAAAAAAGTTGACACTTTTGCCGGCGATTATAATAAATGTGAACTTCCTAAAGGATATGACCTTATTTTTATTTCAGCTGTGGTTCATATAAATTCATATTCCGAAAATATTAGGCTTATGAAGAAATGTGTAAAAGCATTAAACCCCAAAGGAGTAGTTGTTATACAAGATCATGTTATGAAAGATAACAGGACCGAACCTGTGCAGGGAGCTATGTTTGCATTGAATATGCTTGTTGGAACAGAAAAAGGCGACACTTATACCGAATCGGAAATCAAGGAATGGTTCCAAAAATCAGGACTTCATTTTGTTAAGAGAATTCCGGTAGCAATGGGAAATTCACTAATAATAGGAAAAAAATGATATAAGTATTCATGACATACATATACAAATATCCTCAAATAGCTGTAACTGTTGACATAATTATTTTTACAAAAGAAAAAAATGATATTTATGTCTTGCTTATTCAGCGTAGTAATCCTCCATTTGAAAATATGTGGGCTTTTCCCGGAGGGTTTGTTGAAATTAACGAAACATTGGAAAATGCTGCAAAAAGAGAACTTGAAGAAGAAACAAAAATATGCAGAGTTGAATTAAAGCAGTTCTATACTTTCGATGCAGTTGAACGTGATCCACGTCAGAGAACGATTTCAGTTGTATTCACAGGATATGTTCCTTCAAAGGATATTTTTTATTCTGCTGCTGATGATGCGAATAATGTTAAATGGGTTAGGATAAAGGAAATTGATGAACTGGCATTTGATCACAAAGAAATACTTCAGAAAGCTATCAATGATTTACTACAATGAAAGCATCAACGATATTTTTTCCTGATTCTCAGATAGTATTCTTTTAGTTTCTTTGTATCCTAAATTAAATATCTCATTGATCTTAGAAATATCAAGGAGTTTAAATTTTTCAAGTCCTATAGGTTCAATAAAAATATCACATTTATTTATTTTTTTTGACATGTGCGATGAAAAACTTAAATGAAAAGAACGTTCGGCAATACTCATAATACTGGTAAATTCTTCACAGTAACCAAAAGGATTCACATGAATTCCTATTATAAAGTCACATATTTTTTCAACAGGTTCTATTGGAAAATTATTTAATACACCTCCATCAACAAAGGATTTTTCATCTATTTTAATTGGAGCAAATATAACAGGTACTGTAGAAGAAGCTAGTATAGGTTTGAGAAGTTCTCCGCTGCTAAAGTATTTACAGATACCTTCATTTAAGTTAGTTGCAGTAACAATTAATGGAATGGTAAGTTCTTCAAATGTTTT
Source organism: Bacteroidales bacterium (assembly GCA_035353855.1). Lineage (NCBI taxonomy): Bacteria > Pseudomonadati > Bacteroidota > Bacteroidia > Bacteroidales > Bacteroidales bacterium. Next base: position 11,838 of record DAOQAK010000074.1, read on the forward strand.
TGCTTTCAGATTTTGTGAAATGATTTTTGTAAGTCCTGTCATTTTTAAAAGACCTTTTTTGGGAATAACAATTTCTAGGTATTTGAATAGTTTTTTTTCCGAAAACATATTCATTATTTCATCCCCGTTTTTCCCGTCTGCATATAATGATCCTGCAATTGCTCCTGCACTTGTACCCGATATGATTCCAGGAAAAATACCGGCTTCATTTAATGCTTTCAGCGCTCCGGCATGAGCAAAGCCTCTTACTCCGCCGCCACTTAATACAAGACCAATTTTATATTTTTTTTCTTTAATCATTAAGCTTTGTAAACTTTGTGATTTTATGTTGATTATTAATAGTCAGGTTTAAGGTATATATTCCGGTTGCTAATGATTCTGTTGTTATGTTAATGATATGTTCTCCTTCCGAAAAATCCTGCGAAGTGGATTTACTTATTAGTCTACCGCTAAAATCAAATATTTCATAATGAATAGTTGCATTCTTTTTCAGGTTTAATGAAATATTGTAGTTGTCGTATACAGGGTTAGGATAAAAATTTATTCCTGAAAAATAGATGTCAGAAATATTTCCAACAGTAATAGCTGGTTTTTTTATCCAAATTGGATTGGTATAACAATTAAAATTTTCGGAAGACCTTTTATAAATGGAACTTAGTGTACCATAATTCTTATATGTAGTTAACTCGGCACGAATGTAAAAATATTTGTTATCCTGAATACTATCGGGGGCAATAAAAAGCAGCAATAATGAATCGACATTGTAGATATAAGATTTATTTAATACTGATGAATCAAGTGGCAGATAAATAGTGTGTTCTCCATTTTGAGTACCTACAATAAATTTTAATTTATTAAAGTTTCCAAATTCGGCAGAAGTAACTATATCTAATTTCAATTTCGCATTTTGATATTCGGCTACTGTTGGTGTTGCTTCCTGTCCTACTATATATTCCGAAGTGCTGTTATTTCCGTCAATGCTTATTCCAATTGAAACCAGGGGACCATCAGATATAATTGAATTTCCATTTTCAAGTGATGACAAAATATTGCTTCCTGCATTTCCCATTCCTGATGGGCAATAAACCAGTGTAGTTAATTTTCCTATAGCATCATCACTGATGTCGCCGGTAACACCATATACAAAATTTGTATTACAATAATTAAAATCGCCATGAGCATCGCTTCCTGCAGAAATATAAAATTTATAATTATTCAAAGCATTATTGTTATTTTTCATTATCAATCCTTTTTTCAGAAGGTATTTCGTTACTTCTAATCCACCCAGAAAACGATTAATACTTGATGAAGTATTGGTTGAATCATAAACAACAAAAGGTGTAATTCCGCTATCATATGTTACATTCCATGGATTAAACGATTCATCGGTAGTTGCCATAGTATTGTGGTAATTCCAGATTTGTCCGCCTTTAATTTTTGATTTAAAAAGTTCCATGCTTGTATTTGTTGAAAATATATCAGATGCGTATGATGTGTTATTACATATCACCACATCATGACCTGCAGAATTTGCACCATTAGCCAAAAATCCTGCATCGTTTAAATTCCAAATTCCTCCACTGATTAATGAAGAAAGTTTATCGCCTCCGGAAAATGGATGTGCAGCATATGCGAAACCTCCCTTGGCTGTAAGTGTGTCAATGATATTATTAATGGTAATTGAAGTCGATGATAAGTCACCACCACCGTCGCCAAGGTATGGCAAAGAGTATGGCGATGAACTTTGAGGATAGCAAAGCATATGAACAACACTACCTGCACTATTCTTTACTGATGCTTCTTCACTGTGAATAAACAACATGGAGTTATCCTGGTCATTTAAGGTTTGGATTTCTGATGTTTCGCGGTTCCAGTTACTTTGTATACTTGAACCATATTCATCATAATCGCATGAATGATTTGTTGAAGTTATCCAGTCGAGTCCAACAATTTTTGCAATTTCTTTAGTGCTTACTAAAGGCAATCCATATTCCGCAGAATTGTTTGTGTACATTGTATGATAATGTGCTTCGCCACGGTACCAATCCTGTAATTTCGGGAAAGTATTGTCATATCTGAATACCCTGAAATATAATTCATCATCAGCTTCAAGTCCGCCTAAAGAAAAATAAACTTTAATGTCAACTATATCATCAAACCCAACTAATTTATCAGGAGGAATGGTAATTGTAAAATACCAGAATTGATGATTTACATTAACATAATCTCCATCCAGCCATGAATTATCTTTTGTAAATTGAATGGTATAATTTGGGTCTTTAACCGGAAGGCTTTCATCAAACGATTGGACATCTAATGTGGCTTCAGTTACCGATTTTGCAGAGAAAAGTGAAAGGAATGCACTGTCAGTATATGTATTAAAAGTGATAGGGTTTCCGAATGATGCATCTTTTGCATTTTTTATATAAATGTTTACATAGATAAGATCGGCATTACTATTTGTTAAGTTAGCATCTTTGATAAAAACATGAACAGGGATACCGTTTAACCCTCCTGACCCATTAGTTTTTTTCATATGCCATGGTGTATCGGCAATAACATCTTTACCGGTTACATTGGTTTGCTTTGGATCTTTATAATTGCTTTGTGCGTTAATTATAAATGGAAATGAAAGAAGCAGAAAAAAAATAAATTGTTTTTTTAAAAAAATCATAATTAGGGGTTGCTGAAAAATTCGAAGATGCTTTATTTTCAGGAATTATCTGCATATTTG
>DAOQAK010000075.1 GCA_035353855.1 Bacteroidales bacterium
AAGAACAGTCATGTAATCAATTGAAAATGTTCTAACTAAGACGCAACGCTAGTGAGTTGTTATGATAAATTTGTTTCATCCAAAAAATCACAAGGAACATTACCTCTTATAAAAAAACCATTTAAAGGATCTGTATAGTTTGAGTTATTTGATGTCCAACCAGACCAATAATTTTCAGCTTTAGCATCCCAGTATTCCTGATATGCATATAATGCTAAATAGAGTTCATATGCAGTATGAGCTGCATCTTCATATTGCCCATTATTTTTTAATAGATAATATTCTGTTGCAAGAGTTCCTATATATAAACCTGTGTATTTACCAATTTGTCCATAATCAATATTTGTCCATTGATCTGGATTATTACTTTGATTTGGATCGTTTGGTGCATCAATTAAATTTCTAACGCAAATAATCTGACTCTCTCCCCATTTCTCACCCGGTACAACAAAATACTTTAATCTATTTCTGTAATACCAATATTTCATCATATCAATAGAAACTTGACTATAAGATATAGAATTATATGAAAAAGTAATTAATAGAATTACTATCTGTTTAAAAATTTTATTTTTCATAAAACAATTTTTTAATAAAAACTTATATGTTTTTTGTTAATCTCCTTTAAGTTCAATATTATATTCTTTATTATTATAATTCGTTTTAAGTTTAACATTATTTGCTTTAAGTTTTAGAATATTCCATTCAGGCTTTTTGTTACCTCCAAAAGGACCAGTTCCTCTTATACCATATGATGTTTTTATATTTAATACCTTCTCTTTATTTATTAACTCCCATTGCCAAGTTAAATCAGTCTCTACTCCATCTTTTCTCAAACCATCAATTACACAAACATCATTTTCGCTTTGACCAGAATAATAAAAGTTAAAACTTAGACCTAAACTATCATTAAATAAATTCAAAGAATCAACACCATTTACTGTATACTGAGTAAGCGTATAGGTGCCATATAATCTTTTTTTAGCCGAGCGCAAACTAAAGCAAGGTCCTTCTTCATATTTTTTGCAGCCTTCGGTGATGGCTGTTATTACTATAAGTATGATAAGTAGTTTTTTCATGTTTTTAGAATTTTGTCATTTACTTATGCTATTATTTATGGTCATTTACTGCGTGTCATTTTTGGTCATTAGGTTTTCATTCATTGTTTTTAATAGTCATTAGTAGCAAGTCGTCCACCACGGCGGAATATACACTCCTGCCCCATCTCCTGTTAAAACAAAATATTGCAAACGATTACAGTAAAACTAATATTTCATTAAATTTTCACCGGAGGTTTGTGAACTTACTAATTTTGGTAAAAATACCATAACTATAAGAATGACTAAAACATTTAATTGTGTTTTCATTTTTATATTTTCTTAAGTTCAATAATATATGTAGAAGTATGAGGAGTAATAAAAAAATCATAGTAATCTTCAACTTTTATCTTTAACTCCTTATTTGATAATCTTAATATTGTCCATATAGCGTTTCTGTCATTTCCAAATGGACCAATAGAATTCGTAATTAGGAAAGAGGAATCTGCAAGAAAATTGATATTAATTTTATTTTTTTCATTATAAAAATACCAAAACCCTAAATAAACTTTATCTGTAATACAATTTGTTAATTTTAATTTCCAGTTATTGTTGTCTGCTAAATTGTAGACTTCATTTGTAAATTCTATTTTGCAACCCAATTTTGAAAAATATTCAATAGTAGAATCTATACCATTTATGTAAAACTTATCAATTTTCCATGTTCCTGTCATACGTTTTTTTGCCGAGCGCAAACTAAAGCAAGGTCCTTCTTCATATTTTTTGCAGCCTTCGGCAAGGGCTGTTATTGCTATAAGTATGATAAGTAGTTTTTTCATAATATTAAGTTATAAGGGTATAAAGGTATAGGGGTATAAGGGGATAGGGAAATAAGGTTTTTTGTAAATTTATTTTTTTATACCATATACCATATACCATATACCTCTATACCTCTATACCGTATACCTTTATACCATATACCTTTTTTTATTGAATAATAACTTTTGCAAATCTAAAGAAATAGATTTTTAGAAAATAAAAAAAGCTGCCAATTTTTTTTTTGACAGCTTTCAATGTATGATAATAATTGTTACATTCTTTTTTCTTTAATTCTGGCTTTTTTACCTCTTAATCCGCGGATGTAGAATATACGAGCCCTGCGAACAACGCCTTTTTTATTCAGTTCGATTTTTTCAATAAAAGGTGAAGCAATAGGGAATATCCTTTCAACGCCAATATTACCTGATATTTTGCGAACAGTAAAAGTTTCTGTAGCGCCATCGCCGCATCGTTGCAAAACAATACCCTGATATTGCTGAATACGTTCTTTATTACCTTCAATAATTTTATAATGAACAGTAATAGTATCGCCGGCTTTAAAAGCTGGGTAATCTTTTTTCGGCATTAGTTCCTGCTCAATCTGTTTTATAATTTCTGCCTTCATGACTTCTTGATATTTAAATATTAATCTTCAAAAACGGAGTGCAAATGTATGAATATTTTTTAAGTATTCACAAATTTTACAAAAAAAATAAATTAATTGGGAAACAGTTGCTTCTGTTAATTTCGTTGCAAATATAATTATACTCGTTCTTATCAGGTTTGCAAAGGCAAAACTGTTTAGAACGAGTTATACCGTACAGAAAACAAAAAATATTTTTGCAAAACTCTTTTCTGTCGGTATAATTATACCAATTGTTAATTTAAAATAGGCCAAAGGATATTTTAAATTTTACAATGGTTATGCCGATGACATAGATGTTATAGTACAATTTATTGGACTATTACATATATACAATCGGTATTAAAGATATTTTATAAAAAAAACCGACCGCTTGAAGAAAATGAATGATGTTTTTACTGGTATGAAACAGTGTTATTCACGATATATTATTTTATACCAATTGTTCAGGAGCAACACTTTGCTTTTGCGGGATATGACACACACGCAAAAAGAATAATTATTTTTCTTCGTCGAGTAATTTAGGACGGCGTTGTTTTGTCCTTTCAATAGCTTTATCAATTTGCCATTGCTTAATGAGTTTTTCATTTCCTGATAAAAGAACTTCGGGAACTTTCCATCCACGGTAATCCGCGGGACGTGTATATGCTGGTGGCGAAATTAAATTATCCTGGAAAGAATCAGATAGGGCAGAGGTTTCGTCATTTAATACTCCCGGTATTAGTCGTATTATAGAATCGCAATATACTGCTGCTGCAAGTTCTCCACCGCTTAATACATAATCGCCGACAGAAATTTCTTTCGTGATGAAATGTTCGCGTATACGTTCGTCAATACCTTTATAATGTCCGCAAAGAATAATTACATTATTATATAAAGAACATTTATTTGCAAGTTTTTGTTCAAGCAGTTCCCCATCAGGGCTCATGTATATCACTTCATCGTATTTTCTGTCGGCTTTCAAATCGTCAATACATAATGCGATGGGTTCAATCATCATTACCATTCCTGCACCGCCACCAAAGGGATAATCGTCAACACTCCGGTGTTTGTTTGTAGTGTAATTCCTGATGTCGTGAATATGAATTTCGACAATGCCTTTATCTTTTGCCCTTTTAATTATGGAATGGTCAAAAGGTCCGTTGAACATTTCAGGAAATATTGTAAGAATATCTATTCGCATATCAGGTTTCTTTAATTACTGCTTGTTTTCCTTTAATTACAGCTATCCATTTTGGAATAGCATTAATAATAATTGTGATAGCACAGAAAATAATTATCAAAGTTAAAGTAAAATTAATGATTCCCTGCACTTGTGTTGCATCAACAAACATTTGTGGCCAGTATATGTTAATGATATTTTCAAACGCTGCAGTAAGTGTTGTTATTCCTACAAAGACCAAAGGGATGATTGTTACCCATGCATATTTTGCGCGTCCACGGTTAATAATGTACGATGTGCCGATGACTAAAGCAATGGTAGCAAGCAACTGGTTAGCTGTTCCAAACATAGGCCATATTGTAGATACACTTCCCGAGTAAATAAAATATCCCCATGCAAATACAATGATTCCGCTGGCCAAAAGATTTCCGGGTAGCCAGTTTGTTCGAGCAAATGGTTTGTAAATTTTTCCTAAAGTTTCCTGTAAAACAAATCGCCCTATCCTGGTTCCGGCGTCAATCGTGGTCAGGATGAAAAGCGCTTCAAACATGATAGCGAAGTGGTACCAGTATGACATCAAATGTTTAAGTCCGCCAATAGATGAAAATATTTGTGCCATGCCAACAGCAAGCGATACGGCACCACCTGTTCTTCCGATAATTTTCTCACCTACTTCATTGGATAGCTCATTAATGTTGGAATCAGTGAATCCCATGGCATGCAATTGAGGTAATATCGTTTGTAATTTTTCAGGAGAAACATTTATCATGAAATAATCAAGGGGTAAAAGACTGGCAGCGGCAATAAGCGCCAGGATGCTTACCATGCCTTCTACAAGCATAGCACCAACAGCAATAGGTTTAATATGTTTTTCGCTCATGATCATTTTTGGAGTGGTGCCCGAACTTACTAAAGCATGAAACCCTGAAATAGCACCGCAAGCAATAGTGATAAAAAGATATGGAAATAAAGTGCCGGGGATGATAGGACCTCCGCCATGCGTAAATGTTGTGAATGCAGGCATTTTTAAATCAGGAGCCACAACAATAATACCTACTGCAAGCAAGGCTATGACTGCAATTTTCATTATGGAACTGAGGTAATCGCGTGGTGCTAATAAAAGCCATACAGGTAATACCGATGCAAGAAACCCGTATCCTGCAAGTAACAGGGTAAGCGATTTATGATCGAAAGTAAACCATGATGCAAATGGTGAATCGGGAATATAGCGTCCGTATATTACTGCGAGCGATAATATTATTATCCCGAAAATTGTTGCTTCAGTTGTTTTCCCTTTACGGATTTTATATATCCACACACCCATAGTTAGTGCAATTGGTATGGTTGCAGCTATAGTGAATGTTCCCCATGAACTTTCAGATAACGAATTTACAACCACCAGCCCGAGTCCGGCCATTGCAATTACAAGAATAATAAGTATTGCAAGCGAAGAAATTCCACCGCTTAATTTGCTGACTTCTGTTCTTGCAATTTCTGCTAAAGATTTTCCATCATGACGAATTGATGCTGTGAGAATAACTACATCATGCACTGAACCTGCTACTACAGCGCCTATGAGCATCCATAAGAATCCGGGGAAATACCCGAATTGAACGGCAAGAACAGGACCCACCAATGGACCGGCGCCCGCTATTGCTGCAAAATGATGCCCGAATAACACCCACTTGCTTGTTGGCTGGTAATTCTGACCATCATAAAGCCGGTTTGAAGGGGTAAGCTTAGTTTCGTTGATCATCAAAACTTTTGAAGCAATAAAACTGAAATAAAAACGGTAAGCTAAAGCAAATATAGCCAGTGCAGCTATTACTAATGGCATTGCATTCATTGTAAATATTTTTTATAACAATAAACAAAAGTAAGTAAAACTAAAATGCTTTTAATTTTAATGAATAAATTTTTTAGTGTATAAAATAATTAAATTTGCATCTTTCTAACCTTAATTTATGCAGGCAATCAGTAATAACTGGACCAAACAACAAATAAGAGAAATTTATAAATTACCTTTAATCGACCTTATTTTTAAAGCAGCTTCTTTACACAGGGAATTTCATGAGTATTCAAAAATAAAAATCAGTAAACTGATTTCATTTAAAACAGGAGCCTGTTCACAGGATTGTGCTTATTGCGCGCAGTCATCACGATACACCACACATGTAATTCCGCATAGATCGTTAAGTGTTGAAGAAGTTTTAAACGAAGCAATTGAAGCAAAACAGGAAGGAGTGGAGCGTGTATGTTTAAGCGCATCGTGGCGTGATATACCTGATGGAAAAGAATTTGAAAATGTTTTGGAAATGATTTCCCAAATAAAAAAAGAAGGATTGAGTGTGTGTTGTACCATGGGGATGATGAATGAAGACCAGGCTGCAAAACTTGCTGATGCAGGTATTACAGCATACAATCATAACCTTGATACTTCCGATGAACATTATCCAAAAATCATAACAACACGTTCATATAAAGAAAGACTGGCAACTATAGACTGCCTGATTAATGCCGGAGTTCAGCATTGCACCGGTGGAATCATTGGTTTGGGTGAAACGGATGAAGATAGAATTTCAATGATTCATCAATTAGCAACAATGCGGAAACATCCGTACACTGTGCCTTTGAATGTACTTGTCCCTGTTAAAGGAACTCCATTGGAAAATAATCCCATTCTTTCATCATGGGAAATGATGCGGATGATAGCCACCGTGAGAATGGTTATGCCAAAATCGATGATATGTCTTGCTGCCGGCAGAAAGCAAATGACAGAAGAAGCGCAGGCATTATGTTTTTTAGCCGGAGCAAATTCTATTTTTGTAGGAACAAAATTATTAACAACACCAAATCCTGAAATTGATAGCGATATGGAATTGTTGAAAATATTGGGGTTGCAAGCACATTGAAATAAAAATGTCATTAAGTCATTTATTGTCATTAAAAGTAAATTAGGAAATTGATTGAAAAAATAAACGATAAGAGGTGGCAAATATTTAATATGTATTATTTGAAAATTGTCCCGTAGGGACAGAATATTGGTAAAAATATAATACATATAATTGAGAGCCCACACGCCATAGGGCGATGCAGGTAGGGGCGAAATATAAATGTTTGTTGAATTCAAAATCGTAATTCATAAATCTAAAATCATAAAATCTAAAATAACTTTGTTCTCTTCCGAAAAATATTTAAATGACGCTCTTGATAAACGCAGGAACAACGGCTCATTCCGAACATTAAAAGTGTTGCATGATATGGTCGATTTTTGTTCGAACGATTATCTTGGATTTTCAACAACCGGCGAGCTTCATGCGCGCATACTTGATTTTAATCAGAAACAACCCAGGCAAATTGTTGAAGGCTCAACCGGCTCACGCCTGATATCAGGTAATTCAGCAGTTACCGAAAGTTTGGAAGAATTTATTGCTTCTTATCACGATGCAGAAGCTGCACTGATTTTTAATTCAGGCTATGATGCCAATGTCGGGCTTTTCTCAAGTGTTCCCAAAAGAGGCGATACCATTTTTTATGATGAGTTGGTACATGCATCCATCCGTGACGGTATCCGTTTGAGCTATGCAAAGGCTTATTCATTCAGGCATAATGATGTGGAACATTTGAAAGAATTATTTAAACTGGCTAATGGAAATGTTTACGTTGCTGTTGAAAGTGTGTATTCGATGGATGGTGACAAAGCACCTATAATTGAGATTGCTGCTTTTTGTGATGAAAAAAATGCCAACCTTATTGTTGACGAAGCCCATGCCACCGGTGTTTTTGGCCCACAGGGAAAAGGTTGTGTAGCTGAAAATATTTTAGAGAAGAAAGTTTTTGCAAGAGTACATACTTATGGAAAAGCAATGGGAACGCATGGTGCAGTGGTTGCTGGAAGTAAAATATTAAAAGATTACTTAATAAATTTTGCACGTTCGTTTATTTATACTACCGCTTTACCTTTGCATTCGCTGATAGCAATACGTTGTGCTTATGCTTTGCTTTCTGAAAGCGACGAAGCAAACCAATCGTTACTGAAGAATATTAAATTTTTCAGAAAGATTGTTTATGAAAACGAAAAGATAAATATTATAAAAAGCTCAAGTCCGATTCAAAGTATAATTATCCCGGGTAATGAAAAAGTTGTTGCAGTTGCTAAAGCAATACAGGTAAAAGGATTTGATGTGCGCCCCATCCTGAGCCCTACGGTGACGGCAGGAAAAGAAAGATTGCGGATTTGTATTCATTCATTTAATAACGAAGAAGAAATAAAAACGTTAACAGAAATAATTGAAAAGTTTGTGTAAAAAGATATCGCTGATTCTCGTAAATTAAACGCTCTGCGAAAATTTGCGAAATAAATCTGCGAATATCTGCGAGAAATATTTGTAAGATAAAATGAAAAAATATTTTGTAACAGGCATCGGTACAGGGGTAGGGAAGACGGTAGTTTCAGCAATTTTGGTTGAAGCTTTGAAAGCCGATTACTGGAAACCTATACAGTGTGGTGAGCTTGAAAATTCCGATTCGGATATTGTACGAAATTTAATTTCTAATTCACAAACAAAAATTCATCCTGAAACCTATCGGCTTAAAACTCCGGCATCGCCGCATTATGCAGCCGAAGTAGAAAAAATAAAAATCGATATTGAGAAAATTATTATTCCTGAAACAAAAAATGATTTAATTATTGAAGGTGCCGGCGGACTGATGGTTCCATTGAATGATGATTTTTTAATGATAGATTTAATCAAACAGTTGAATGCGGAAGTGATTCTTGTTTCGCAAAATTATTTAGGAAGTATAAATCATACTTTACTTTCACTAGAAGCGTTAAAAAGCCGCAATATTCCTGTGAAAGGAATTGTTTTTAACAGTGAGCCAAATCATTCTTCTGAAAAATATATACTTGAAAATTCAAAAATTCCCTGCGTATTAAATCTGTTTCAACAGAAAAAAGTTGACAAGGCTTTAGTTGTAAAGTACGCGACAAAAATAATTAATCTTGTATAAAGCAGAAATATTATTTCTCTGTGGAACTCTGGAAACTCAGTGCTCTCAGTGTTGAAAAATTTAAAACTCAAAGTACACTGAGAAAAATAAAAAGAGTTACACCGAGGTTTTAAATATTTTTAAGAAAAAAGGGAATAATGAAAAAATCAAAATTCCCTTTTCTGTTATCAGTACTGGATTTGAGCAGTATGTCTTTTTTTATAACAATCCGCCATTTTTATAAATAGCAATCTGAACATCGGTAAATTTATCAATATCGGCGGTCTTATTATTTTTTAGATTTGTTACTTTGCCCTGGGCCATATCTACTTTTATTTTATCACCATCCTGTAAGTCAATGACTGCAATCTTTTCGGGGTTGTAAGTTAAAATAGGCATAGCTGCATTAATAGCATTTCGTTCGTATATCGCTCCATACGATTCGGCAAGAATACAAGATATTCCAAGAGAAATAAAACAGTCAACAGCTTGCTGACGTGAACTTCCGGCACCAAAATTTTTCGCTGTAATAATGATATCTCCTGCTTTTGCTTTCTTAGCAAAGTCTTCGTAACCTTTTAAATTATCAAAAGAGTATTGTCCCATTTCCTTGATATCAGTAATGGTCAGGTAACGGTTGTGATATATCATATCGGTATCAATATCATCTTTTTTGATAATCCAAACGCGACCTTCAACAACCAAAGGCTTTTCGGCGATTTCTTTTTTTACAACAGCTGATTTTTTCATGTATTCTTTCTTTTCAAATACAGCAGGTTGTTGTGGAATATCGTCGGGAGTGGTAATAAAACCGGCAATAGCCGAAGCTGCCACTACAGCAGGAGATGCCAGGTATACAAAGCCTTTTCCCTGTTTTCCTTCAAAGTTTCGGTTGCCTGTACTGATGGTAACTTCACCCGGTCCGTTTTGTCCTATTTGTCCGGCAGCACATCCTGCACATCCTGCATTGGAAACCATAGCGCCGGCATCTTTAAAAATATTTATCAGTCCTTCATTCATACACTGGTTCCAAACAGCATCAGTAGAAGGAACAATTTTCAATACGACACCGGGAGCAACTTTTTTATTTTTTAAAATAGCAGCAGCAATACGCATATCTTCGATACGTCCATTAGTGCAACTTCCAATAAATGCAGAATCAATTTTTGATTTTTTTACAGAAGCAACAGAAGTATCATCATGCGGATGCCCCGGTTTTGCTACCATAGGAACAAATTTTGAAATGTCAATGTCATGAACCTGTTCATATTTTGCGTTGGCATCAGCTTTTATCAATTCCAATTTGTGTCCGGTCTTTTCTTCGCAGTATTTCATTATTTCAGGCGATGGCGTGAAAAGCAGAATGATAGCACCCATTTCTGTGGCCATTGATGAAATGGTGATGCGTTCATCGAGTGTGAATTTCTCAACAGCTTCACCATAAATTTCAACAGAAAAACCAAGCAATTTATTTGCACCGAAAATAGAAAGTAAATTCAGAACAATATCTTTTGCAGAAACATCAGCAGGACGTTTTCCATTCAAATTAATTTTCACCGATCTCGGAACTTTGAACCATACTGCGCCTTTAGCCCAGGCTGCTGCAATATCCTGGTCACCCATTCCCTGACCAAATGAGCCAATAGCGCCCATGATGTTGGCATGTGAGTCGGTAGAAACAAAAGTACTGCCGGGCCATGCAAGACCACTGTCGATAGCGAGATGCGTGCCAATACCGGTGTTCACATCATAAACTGCAATTCCGTTCTCGCGTGCATACTGCCTGCAATACTGCTGGTTTTGCGCATACTTCTGGTCGGAACCGCCGGGATTACAGTCGAAAGTAAAACATGTTTTTGATGCATCGTTTACTTTTAAACCATTATCCAAAAGATTTTTTACCACGTTGGCGCCACCAAAATCACGTGCTGCGCGAGTGTCGATAAATACATCAATAATTTCATCCGACTTTACTTCGGATTTGTTGGCATGCTTTGCCAGTATCTTTTCTATTAAGTTCATATTATATAATTTTTATTTCATTTATTTTTCATGTGATTAGTGTTTATGCTGTCAGGATGAGTTTATCGAAGACTGACATTCATCAAATAATCTACTTATTTAACCACTAAGACACTAAGTACACTAAGCAACTTTATTTAAGCCTGTCTTTAAAAGGTTCAAAGGTCATGAAGTCGGCATGATGAACAACAAAGGCTTCGGTGGTTCTTTTAACCATATCGCCTTCGCCGGCATGTGTTGCAATAATATGACAAACATCAGCCGGAACACCACACTGTTCAGCTAATGAAACTCCGGAGAACGGATGACGTAAATATTTCCCATATTTTCCCTGAACTGATTTTCCGTCTTTCATTTCATATTCTAAAAGTTTACCAACGTCAGCAAGAATAGCACCTGCTATAAGTACATCAAGATTTACCGGTAAATCATTCTTGAAAAATTTATTCATCTGGTCGGCGCAATCCTTGGCAATATGTACTACTGCACGTTTGTGATCCATGAATGATACTTTTAAATCAGGTCCGGCAAGTAAAGTAAAAGGAATAGTATTCAGGTCGTCAACAGTAAGAACACTTTTCTGAAGTGCCAGTGCCCAGGTGTTGGTAGTCTTTTCGCGAAGATCGGCATTTTTTATCCATTCCAGTTCCGGCCATAATTTTTTTGCTTTATCAATAAATTCTTGTTTAATATTGTCGCACATATTTTTTTCTCCTTTATTTATTATAAGAAGAGACGTCGCATGCAACGTCTCATTCTCAGTTTAAAATATTTTGATTTTTTTATTTCAGTTTAGCAATGATTGCATCGGCCATTTGTTTAGTTGAAGCAGCGCCCTGGTTAATAACTTCAGGAGTACCTTTCATTTTCAACATATCATAAGCCCTGACTTTACCTTCTTTCACAACATCGCCAACAGCTTTGCGAATGCGGTTAGCCAATTCCATTTCGTTCAGATGTTCAAGCATCATCACTGCTGAAAGCACCATGGCTATTGGGTTTACAATAGATACTTTATAATCGGCATATTTAGGAGCCGAGCCATGTGTGGGTTCAAAAACAGCTACGCCTGATTCTGGGTTGAATTGTGCTGAAGTAGCAAAACCAAGTCCTCCGATTAAACCTGCGAATGCATCGGATACGATGTCGCCAAACATGTTTTCGGAAACAATTACATGGTAGTTTTCAGGATTTTTTGTTAGCCACATCATCATTGCATCGATGTTTACGTCTTCAACCCAAATGTTCGGATATTCTTTTTTACTCATTTCCTGTGCAATTTTCAGCATCATTCCTGATGTTTCACGAATCACATTTGGTTTTTCGCAAAGCGTAACTTTATCAAAACCACGTTTCTTAGCATATTCAAATGCTGCTTTAATAATGCGGGTACAATATTTTTTTGTAACAATACGAGTAGAAACAGCTAATTCAGGACGCGGACACCATGCAAAATTATCTTTGAATCTTGGGTGAGACATTAATGCATCATATACATTGTCGGGAGGATTGGTCCATTCCACACCACCATATAAACCTTCAGTGTTCTGACGAAAGATCATACAATCAACTACCGGTTCATCTACGCCGCCATTAGAAGCACGACGAACAAAGTTGAGCGGATTGCCAACCAAAGTCTGACATGGACGCATGCAAATATCCAGTCCAAACTTCTGACGCATAGTAACAATAGGACTGTAATATACAAATCCTTTATCTTTTAATTCGGGCGCCAGTTCAGCAGTTGCTTTGTCTTTTGGTTTTGAGGTAATAGCTCCAAACAATCCGATTTTATGTTTTTCCAAAAGTTTCAATGTACGGTCGGGTAGCGGATTTCCTTCCTTGCACCAAAACTCCCAGCCTATATCTCCATTGACATATTCTGCATCAAAGCCAGCAGCAGTTAGTACACGGATGGTTTCTTCCAACACTACATTACCAATGCCATCTCCGGGCATAGCTACAATTGTTCTTTTTGCCATATATATAAGTTTTTTTAATGATTTATGCCACGAAATTACAATAGAAAAAGCAAATTGCAATATTTTCAATATACTGCAAACACCCTTATTCATTAAGCATCTCGTAATATGCAACTTTTAAAACATTCGATTGTCAAGGCTTTGCTTTAAAATAAATTTATTTTCACCCTGTTATATCTAAAGATTCACATGATTATCAATGAATTGAAAAATAAAACCAAAATACTTTTTTTAATCCTAAAAAAAATATCTCTAAAAATGTTGGAGTTTCCTCAAAAATTTCAAACAGGGAACAAAGAAAGCTGAAAATCGTCAA
>DAOQAK010000076.1 GCA_035353855.1 Bacteroidales bacterium
CTGAAGCAATTTATAATATTCTATTTTATTTTTGATGATATAATTGCTCAAATATAGTATTGGCAATGTTTGCAGGTTTTCGAGAATAAGGTACAAGATATTTATTATTCTGCCGGTTCTTCCATTACCATCATAGAAAGGATGAATGCTCTCAAACTGAAAATGAATAATCGCCATTTTTACTAATGGATCATAATCACATATTTTTTCATCATTGATAAACTTTTCTAAATTTGACATTAATCTTTTTATTTCTTCATAATCCTGTGGTGGTGTATAAATTATTTCTCCGGTTGACGCATTCTTCAAAGTAGTATCTGGCAATTTACGAAATCCTGCTTTGTTTTTTTCTAATTCTTCCTGGATTTGTAATATCATCCTGTTGGTTAACAATTTATTTTTGGAAATAAGGTTGAACCCTTTTTTCAATGCTAAAATATAATTCTGAACTTCCTTTGCATTTAATGATTTTACAGAATCAAAATTAAGTTCTGATTTATATAAATCATCATGGGTTGTAATAATATTTTCTATTGCTGAACTATCTTTTGCTTCTTGTATGCCCAGTGTATTTATTAAAATATTTTGATTGGGTATGGTGGTAGCAATGCCTTTTAATTCAGCTAAAGCTGCATGAGCATATGGTAAACTTTTTAAAATTTTTTTAGTTTCTATATCAAAGTTTAACGGTAGTTCTGATAATTTCCATTTTTTAGCTTTGTTCATAATGTAAAGATTTTTGACTTTTCTTTACAAAATAAAGCTATTATGTTAAGAAAAACAAATTTTCTTTACATATGTGTTTTTTAATGTATAGATTTCTTTATTTTGTTTACAAATCAATTTTGAGTTTCAAAGTATGTTGATTTTTGTACAATATAAATGTTTTAATTTTTTAGAGATGGAAAATTTCAAAACAAAAATTGAAATCAATCCAATCTGTGAAAATCCATGTAATCATTGGTAAATAAAAATAATTTCGCCACCTACGGGGCTTTATTTTTTATTAAATTTATTTCTACCAATATGTCGCCTCTAACGAGGCTAATATAAAATACCAAATGAGTTTTACCGGATCAATATTATTTTTTAAACAAACTGCTCTCCTTTACTTCCACAATTTTCCCGAACTTAGCAATATCAGTCATATTAAGCCTTTTCTTATCGCCAACAATACAAATTACAATTGGTTTTCCTTTTATGCTGGTATTATAAAATTTTACAATATCATCGAACGTAAGGTTTTTATATGTTTCCAATTTATATTTTGAAGGATCTTCGATATAGCCTTTAAGTTTCCAGTTCAAATATTTTTCGGTAAGCTCCCTGAAATCGGGTCTGCTGGCGTATGCTTCCTGTACGAGTGAACTACGGATGTTTTCAATGCGTTCTTTCTTTTCGGGCATAAAGCAAATCAAACTATCGAATACCTGAATTGCATCAACCGTTTTATCAGCTTGTGTACCTACGTAACCTATAAAACTTGAACGCTTCCCTGTAAGCATAGGAATGGAATACGATGCCGCTGCAGTATACGCCATTGAACGATATTCACGTATCTCCTGTATAACAAGACCTGAAAATCCTCCGCCGAAATAATCATTGAATGCATCAATATAAGCCTCTTTGTCAATGCTGTAATCTTCGCCTTTTATATAAAAATATATCTGGCTTTGTACGGCATCTTTTCTATTTACAAAATATACCGTATTCTCATTATATACCTCATCATTAATGACTACAGGCGATTCGGAAGTTTTTAAGTTACTTTGAAATTGTAAGCTGCTTTTTAAAATATCTGATACATCAGCAAATGAATATTGACTACCGGTATAATGTACCTGCACTTCATAAGTTAATCCTTTTTTAAATACAGCCAGAAGACTATCGGCATTCAAGGCTTTTATTTCTTTCATTGAAAGCCTGTTGATGAATGTAGAATTATTTTTCTTTCTCACATATTGAAGCAATGCCTGTGCAACGCCCGGAGCATCGGCATCTTCCAGCTTACGTGTAGCTTGTTCCCCTTCTACAATATTTTTAATTTTCTCTTTGTCAACAACCGGTTCGCTTAAAAGTTCCTGTAAAAGTATCACTCCTGCTTTAAGTTCGGATTCAATACCGGTAAGCTCGGCAGTAAGGTAATTATCGTCGCATGAAAACGAATAAGAGCATCCTGTTTTCTGAAAAGCTTTTTTCACTTCATTCAGCGATTTTGTTTTTGTTCCAGCATAATTCATCAACTCGGCAGCATAATATAATTGTGGCATTTTATATTTCCCTACGCCGAATTTAATTTTTAAAGTATAAATATCATTTTCGGGATTAGGAGTGTAATAAAGTGTTACATCCTTTGCCAATTCAGCAACCTGAACATCACTGCCAAAGTTTACAAAATCAGCTACAGGCTCTTTTGCTTTCATGGTTTCAAATTTTTTAGCAAAAGGCGACTTTGCATCCTGTTTGGGTTTTACCGGCTCGTAACCGGGTTTGTCGAGTTTTTCTTTTTTCGGAAAACCCATTTTTGAAAGCATAATCAGGTAATTTTTGTTGTAATATTTTTGTGCTGCTTTTATCACATCTTCTTTGGTAATTTTTTTAATCTTATCCGGATAATTTAAATAATCATCAATATCGCGGCTTTGAGCAAAAGCTTGTGCAATAAGAGTTGTACGGTTATCAAAATTTTCAAGATTCAATTTGAATTCGGTATAAATATCTTTTTTAACTGCTTCCAATAACCAATCATCAAATTTCCCGTTACGTAATGAATCAAATTCGCTCATGATTAATTGTTCCGCATTTTCAAGTGATTGTCCTAATATTTTCGGGATAAAAAGAAATACAGAAGCGCCATAATCATTATTCTGCCCCAACGGAATATATTGAGCAGCCATAAGTTTATTGTCAAGTACCAGCTTGTCTAAAAGCCCTGTTTGTCCGGTATTGGAGAGAATACGGTTACAAACATCCAATGCTACTTCATCGGTGTTCCCGTTAGGAACTGTACGGAAACCGATAATACCAAGCTTTATAGGAGTAAGCTTTACTTCTACTACTTCGCGTCCGTTAAAATCTTTTTCATCATATTTTGGGAACTCAGGAACAGTGCCTGATTTCCAAGTGCCAAATTTTTCTTTTATAATCGGAAGAATCTCATCCGTATTAAAATCACCGCAAATCACCAGCGCCATGTTATTAGCCACATAATATGTTTTATAAAATTTGTACATAGCGTTAAGTGACGGGTTTTTCAGGTGCTCAATGGTTCCAATCGCTGTCTGCTGCCCGTAAGGATGTTTCTTGTATAAATTCGCGAGAAATGTTTCTATAAGTTTCATTCCAAAATTATCCATGGAACGATTTTTCTCTTCATACACAACTTCCAGCTCCGACTGAAACGAACGGAAAACAGGATTTGTAAAACGA
Organism: Bacteroidales bacterium; assembly: GCA_035353855.1. Taxonomy (NCBI): domain Bacteria; kingdom Pseudomonadati; phylum Bacteroidota; class Bacteroidia; order Bacteroidales; species Bacteroidales bacterium. The sequence continues at coordinate 3,430 of DAOQAK010000076.1, forward strand.
TGGCTATACAGTTCAAGCCATTTTTCAAACTGATTTGGAGGAAATGCGTTATAAAAAAATGTCATTTCTTCGGCGGTGAAAGCATTCATTCCCGAACCACCAATACTTTTTATCAGTTTATCGATTTCAATAGGAATAGCGTATTCGCCGGCTTTCAGCGATTGCTCATTTATTTTTTTCTGAATTTCTTTTCTTTTGTTTTCATCAACAGTTTGCCCAAGCGAATCATATAAAGCATAAATATTTTCGAGGAAAGGTTTTTCTTTTTCAAAGTCAGTTGTTCCCATTTCTTCGGTACCTTTAAAAAGCATATGCTCCAAGTAGTGCGCTATTCCGGTATGATCCGAAGGGTCGTTCTTACTTCCGGCCTTAGTTACCACGCCGCCATATACCAGCGGAATGGTATGGTCTTCATTCAATAAAACTGTTAACCCATTATCAAGTACACATTTTGTAACTTTAATCTTAGCGGGGGTCTTTGCTTCTTGTGCAATAGTATATAATGTAACAAAACAAAGCGCTACAGACAGGATGCAAACTTTTTTAAATTGTGAAAATATCATGGTGTTACGTTTTATGTTTTATACAAAGTTCGAAATAAAATATTTTAAAATAAACTTTTATGCACAAACCTCAAAAGGCTTAATCCACAAGCCGATTAATACTTTTAAGGTTCCTTTACTAAAAAACAGCCCCCGTATCCGGGGACTGCTTTCACACTTAATCCAACACACATTGCCAGGAAAAAATATAGAGAGAAAATTATTCCAGTTTGAAATCGAAACGCATCAGGTATTTTTCACCGTACATTTCGGGACTGGGTTCAAGTGTTAAAGAAGATAGTTTTTCAACTACGTACACCATCAGGTCGCCACTAAATGCATTGCAATTTAAAATTTCAATCTTCCCGTCTTCTTTTATTGTAAATTCAATAAATACACTTCCCTGAATTTGTTGCTGAATAAATTCTACAGGATAAGATATTTGACTTTTTATGGTTTGCTGCATCATTGTAACTGAATCAGGATTCTTTGCGAATATTGCTGTTACTGACATCAACAATATAATTGCTGTGGTTATAATTTTTGTTTTCATAATTTTAAAATTTTAAGGTTAATTGATTCTGAATTTATTTTTCGTACTTGAATTCAAATTTTACATTATAAGTTTTGCCTTGCTCCCTGTTTCCGGGTAAAAGTTTTATTGATTTTATTTTTTCTATTACATATTTTTTTAATGTTTCGCTGCTTTCATTTGTGAGGTTAATCTTCAATGTACCGTCGTTATTGACTGTGAAGCTTACCAAAACAACGCCTTCTATTTTTTCCTGCTTTGCAAACTCAGGGAAGGTGATGGTTTTCTTTAAAAGTTTTTCAACTTTGGAAGGACTGTCAATGGTTGCTGTTGTATTTGCGAAGCTGCCTGTAGCACTTATTATCATAAGGCTTATCAGTGATATTATTATTCTTTTTTTCATGGGTTAAGTTTTTATGTTATTATTTTCTTTCTGTTTTCTGTCTTATGACGAACTGTTATTTTTAAAAGTTACAGGTGTTTTAAAAAATGTTTGTTGTTCATCGTTTGTTGTTTGTTTTTATAATTTTAGTTCTGTTTCTATTTCAAAATTACTTTCGTAAAAAAACAAAAACAACTTTATTCTACCAGCATGCTTGATTTATCAACGATGTACAAAAAGGCAATTGTCTATTTTTAAATTGAAGTATGATTAATGTTGATTGAGCATTTAAGTGTATTTGTAGAAAATACTTGCATTTTCTTTAAAAAAATGATTTCTTCGTATTACTTATATAAGCAATGAAAAAAAGAGCTATTATATTATCGCATATCACTTTCTGGATTTTAGCCACCGTGGTTCAAATCCTTCCAATACTTACATGGGATAATCTAACTGAAATAAAGGATTCACTTATTGAAGAATTTTTTATGACCATTTTGTGCATGCTGTTTTTTTACGGAAGTTATTTTTATATCACACGTATACTTATAAAGAAAAGATTTTTTTTATTTCTACTTATATTCTTCTCTTCTCTTTTCCTTTTCACATTATTGATAATGAAATTCTATCCGCCTTTATTGTTTATGTTCATCAGTCCTGTTGAAGACATAAACTACACGCGATGGTTTTTCAGTCTTATCAGTTATATTTTTGTTTTTGGTTTATGGGGAACCATGTTTCGCATAACGATCAACTGGTTTATTGAAAAACAAAAAGAAAAAGAACTGGAAAAGCAAAATATATTTAGTGAACTGGGAATGCTGCGTTCGCAGATCAATCCGCATTTTCTGTTCAACACGCTGAATAATATCAATTCATTTATTTATCGCGAACCCGATAAAACATCTTTTGGAATTGCAAAGCTGACCGACATTATGCGCTACATGCTTTATGACGCCAATGCTGAAAAAGTAAAACTTACCGACGAAATAAATTATATAAAAAATTATATTGACTTACAAAAACTAAGGATTAAAGAATCCGATTATGTTCATTTCGATATTATTGGAAATACAGAAAATGTAATGATCCCGCCAATGCTGCTAATCCCTTTTGTTGAAAATGCCTTTAAACACGGAAGAAAAAATATGGAAGGAGTTGGAATATTTATCAAACTTTTTACTGACGGGAAAAAAATAAATTTCGAGGTTAAAAATTTTCTTTTAAATACAACTCAACCATTTGAAAAAAATGGAGGTTTCGGGCTGAAAAATATACGGCGAAGATTAGAATTGATTTATGGTTCGGAACACCAATTAACATGCAATGAACAAAATGATATGTTCATAGTAACATTGAATATTGATAAAATTTAATTCAGATGAAACGGAAATACGTAGTAATGATACATCTTTTATTCTGGTTGTTGTACACCACCGTTACTACGATTCCGTATACCATAGGAAATATCAGTGATGAAGAAACCAGGAATATCATCATCAGGCTGATGATTTCAAAATTATTTCTTGTTATTGTTTTTTATGTTTACTATTTCTTTATTGGGCCACAGTTGATATTCCGGAACCGCATTTTTTTATTTATTATTCTTGCCGTAGTTTTTGATGTTTCTTATGCTTTGTTAATGGCAAATATTATTTTGCCTATATATCACTGGGTACTTGGACCGGATTGTGGCAAAACAACATTCAATTCGATTTTTTTCAGTTCTGTCTGGTATCATTTTATTTATGCTGTTTATGGAACTTTGTTTCGGTTTACTATCGACTGGTTTAGAAAAGAACAAAAACGCCGTGAACTGGAAACACAAAAAGTTAATGCAGAACTGGCTTTTTTGCGGTCGCAGATAAATCCAAAATTTTTATTTTACACTTTAGGTGAACTCGACAACATTTTAAAAATTAATCCTGCACGTACTTCCGAAGGCATTATCAAACTCTCCGAAATCATGCGTTACATGCTATATGATGCCGCAACATCAAAAATACCGCTTGAACTTGAGGTTTCGCATATACAGAATTATATCACATTACAGGAATTAATTTCGGGAAAAAAGGGAATGGTAAAATTTACTATCGACGGTAATATTAAGGACAGGAATATCCCTCCTTTGTTATTTATTCATTTCATTGAAAATGCCATCAAGCACGGGAAAAAGGATAATCATTTCCCTGCAATAATTATTAACCTGACCGTAAACGATGAACTTATATTTTTTGAAACACAAAATTTTATTGAAGGAAATTCGAACTACAATGAAATGCAAGAAGGACAAAGCATGAAGAATATACGGAGAAGGATGGATTTGCTTTTTGGTAAAAAATATACACTTGATATTAAACAGGAAAGTGAAATCTTTAATGTAAAAATGATTATCAATAAACCCTGGCAATCATAAATATTATTAAATTTATACTGTTTAAAAAATTACAGTTAATGAAAATAAAATGTATAGCTATCGACGATGAACCTCCTGCACTGATGCAGATGGAAGATTATATTTCAAAAATTCCTTTTCTTGAATTAGTGAAAACTTTTGATAATGGATTGGAATCGCTCGAATTCATTAAAAAAAATGAGATCGACCTTATTTTCCTCGACATACAAATGGAAGGGTTTAGCGGTTTGCAATTATTAAATGTGATGAAGAAAAAACCACGTATCATCCTTACTACCGCTTACGATCGTTATGCAATACAGGCTTTCGACCTTGATGTTTCGGATTATTTGCTTAAACCCATTTCGTTCGAACGTTTCCTGAAAGCAGTTGAAAAAGTTTATGACCAAATTTCTTCTTCACAAAAAACAGCTGTCCCTCCTGTTGTTGTTGCCGAACCTGCCCAAGAAGGGAAGAACTATATTTTTGTAAAAACAGAATACCGGATGCAGCGTGTCGATTTTAAAGACATCCTTTATGTTGAAGGATTAAAGGAATATTTAATTATTCAAACAGCTACCGGACGCGTTATTACACTTCAGAATTTTAAGACCATGGAAGAAATGCTGCCTTCATCAAACTTTGTAAGGGTACATAAATCGTACATGGTGGCTATGGATAAAATAGAATTTGTGGAACGAAACCGAATTAAAATTTCTGATAAACTTATTCCTATTGGCGATACCTACCGAAAGATATTTTTTGAATTACTAGATAAGAAAGGGATTTAAGAGCAGTTTGTCGTTTACAAACAAGTTTGTTGCTATAAAAAATTTAGTTGTTTCCCCAATATAGCTTGTTATTTCATGAACACAACTGCTTGTTTCCTGAAAATTGTTTGTTGTTTCCGCAACACAACCCTTTATTTCCTAAACACAATTCATTGTTTCCTAAATACAGTTGTTTATTTCCTAAAGGTAACCCTTAGTTTCCTGAATACAACCGCTTGTTTCCATGACACAACCCTTTGTTTCCCAAAACATGCAGGTTAAAAACCAAAACATGCAGGCTGTTACCAAAAAATAGTTAAGCAGTTTTAGTGAATTTTATTCCACTTACTTCTTTATATTCTGGGCTTGTTGAACCGTATACCGACTTTACATAAACCTTAACATCCATTGCTATATCGTATAACCCAATGTTTTCTTTATAAAAGATCTTATTACGGTCTATACGGGCATTACTTAATGCAGTTATGGTGTTTATTACCGCGGTATTCTTTGCCTTCATACTTGCCAGCATTGTATTTAATGCTGTAACCTTTAAATCTGTTTCGTTAGGAATGTAGCCTGTTTCTGTTGAAAGTAAATTGATAAGTTTAGCAAAATTATCAAGACGATTATCGTAACTCATTTGCGATGCTGATATTTGTTTAATTTCTTCGCTTATAGTATTTCCTTCCGGTTGTGTTTCGGAAAGTTTACGGGGAAGGGGCATAATTTCTTTTTTTTGTGTAGCTCTTTTGCCAGTGATTTTTCGGGTGATGGTTTTCGCATCATCAATTTTTTGCACTGTAACTTCGGAACTTTCCAATGCACTTAAAACGCGTGTTGTGAATTTACTTAAAGGGTTAAACAAGATTTCGCGTGCATCGACAGCCACTGAATAAGCATTAAACTTGTCCTTTACAGTTGCCAGTGATGTTTGGGCAGTAGTAAACAAGGTGTTTAATGCTGTGAGTTTAAGAGCTGCTTTAGCGGGGTTGTAAGTTGCACCATATCCTGTACAAAAGGAAATTAATTGTTCAAAATTGGCTACATTCTTGGCGTGGCCGGTTTCATTAGTTTTCATAGTTTTATTTTTTTATGTTTATAATTTATTATTGCTACCTACTTTTTCCTTGATAAAAAAGTAGCAAAAAATCAAGGCTACCAGTAAATTTCTGTAAAAGCTACAGTTTGATTTTTACCCCGAAAACAAACTCGTCGTCACGATTAAAAATCGTTACTCCTCAAACAGCGTTTTCTTAGCTTTACCAATCACACAAAATCAAACTTTGTTTTACTACGAAATTTCCTGAAGGCCTTCTGCAAATTATTTTTCTTTTTGCTTTTTCCTGCTCAGATATTTTTTGGGAGCGTGGCCGGTTTCATTTGTTTTCATAGTTTTAAAAATTAATTGGTTATTAACTATTAATAAAACGCAGGTAAAAAGAAAATTATTGTTTAATTGAATGATGGGATGATTGAATGATAGAATGATCAGAAAAATTGAAAGAGTGAAATATTTACCAGATATAAACCCAACCCTACCACCTAAGTGAAAAAACCTGCAAACTATAAACTCGCTATTGCTTTTTAAAAATATTTTACAGTTTCCACGAAAAATATTTTTAGTAAAAAATATATTCTTATGAATTTCATTGTTTAACGCTTGCAAAAATCATTTTATCTAATTCATGCATTGATATAAAAATATCAAATACGGCATAAAATAATTATTTTCAGGCAATTATGTTTTGCGGTTTAATAAAATATTTAGATTTGTAGCGATAATATTTACAACTAAATAATAATGAAAATAAAATATATTATAATTACAACAATTGTAATATTATTTTTCTGCAATTTTTTAACTGCACAGAATACTAATTACAAAACTCCTTATAAATTGCTTGATGCCACACAGCCAATGTGGAAGTTCTGGCTTGCTTTTGAAGATGCGACAGGTGCAAAAGATACTATTTGGGCAATATGGGATACACTTGCTACTTCCTCGGGGGTAGATACATTATTTGGAGAAGGGGCTATCCATATGAATTATAATAATTTTAATGTTTTTATAGGTAATTCAAATGGGGATACCACAAAGGTTAGTGCATTAGATTTTTTAGGTTCACATCAACTTTCTGTTCAAGCAATAAATTACCAATACCCTATAAGTATTAGTTGGGATACTTCTTTATTTCATGCACCTTTACCTTTTCCAATTGGTTGTATAAGTAGTGCCCGTATTGATAATGACTATTTCTTTTTAGTAAATAATGATCCTTTACTTCAAGCATATAATATGCTTTTAGATAATAACGTACCAGCACCATTTTTTAGTTGGGGAACGCAAAGTCAATTTCCAATGAATTTTATCATTTCATATAATCCGGTTGGGGTTAATGAACTATTTAAAAATGAAAATTCTATATTTATATTTCCAAATCCTTTTAAGAATAAATTAACTATAAAATCTCAAATACCAATTTCTGCTATCGAAGTATTTACTACTGATGGCAAAAGTGTTTATTCTGAAAAAAATATTAAAATGAATAAATTTTATAATTATGAATTAATTATAAATAAAATTAAACCAGCTTTTTATATAATAAAAATTACAAATGAATTAAACCAAATTACATATGAAAAAATTATTAAAAGCTAAACATTTTTAAATAAACTTAACATGAAAAATAAATTTAAAATTATATTTTTTGCTGCATTTTTATTTTGTAATAATATGAATGCTCAAGAATGGGCTCCTGTTGGGGCTAAATGGTATTACGATTTTAATATAACTCCTTCTATTGGATATGTAAAAATCGAATATATTAAAGATACTATTATTAATAGCAATACTTGTAAAGTCTTAAAAAAAATCAGATTCTCGTATGATTATCCTGGTGTATATAATACAGTATCACTTGGGAATGAATATATTTTCCAAAATGGAAGTAAAGTTTATAACTATAAATATGGACAATTTTATCTATTATATGATTTTTTTGCAAATACTAATGATATTTGGACAATTGCGGCTACAAATAGAGACAGCCAAAGCGGTTGTGATACTATTGGGAAAGTTAAGGTAGATAGCACAAATATAATAATAATAAAAAATGACACATTTAAAATTATTTATACAAGTTCTTATCAAAATTCAGATTGGGTATATACAGGTCCTATAGTTGAGAAACTTGGTTGCATTGGATATATGCTTCCCGAACCATACCTATGTTATATTGATCATAATGAAGGAGGAAATTTAAGATGTTATAGTGATTCATTTTATGCTTACCAAAAAGATTCATTATTGCCTTGTGATTTTATTAATAGTATCGATGAAACAATTATAGATGATCATTTTTTAAAAATATATCCTAATCCCACGAATAATATTTTAAATATATCTACAACCTTACAGGATGGAAATACAATAGAGTTAATAGAAATTTATAACTGTTTTGGACAGCTAATAAAAAAAACAGACATTAATAATTCATATAAAAAGTTTAACCACATTATTAATATTCAATCATTATCATCAGGAATATATTTAATGAGAATAAAAACAAATTATAACTATTTCGAAAAAAAGATTATTAAAAATTAAATAATATAAAAACATGAAAAAGATTATTCATTTAATTGTATTAATTTCATTTACAAAAATGGGATTTTGCCAATTTCAACCAATGGGATGTCAAACTATTGATACTACTTCAAGTGGAGCTAAAATTGTTAATTGTTCAATGGCTTCGACAGCTTTTCTACTCAAAGAAAACAGGTTTGCAAAAAATCAAGATTGAATGAGCTGAAAATTTTC
>DAOQAK010000077.1 GCA_035353855.1 Bacteroidales bacterium
TATGATCAGATTGATGCATAATAAAATCAATAAATGAATTTTAAACAGTCTCTTAGTCTAAAATTATTAGTCGAATTCATGCATGTTTTAATCTAAAATGAGAATAAAAATTATTTCGCTATTGCACCATCCCCTTTTAACAGGGCTTTATATTTTAGGGAAGGAGAAGAAATAAATTCGCCAACACCGAGCGATTTCCATTTCTTATCAATATTTTCAATGGTAGCTGCGTCCATCACATTTACATTTGGCCATAAACGTTTGTATGTGCCGTCATCAGGCATTTTACGCGTACCGTCAATAATCAGTTTTTTATTATTTGTTTCAATTATATAACAATCACGAACCGCATCAATATTGTTTAATACACTCCACACTACATCATCGTAATGGGTTATATCAAGGCCGTTTTCACAAAAGATAATTATGGAAATATTTTCCATTTCTTTTTCGCCTGCTATCTGAGAAGCAATTTCTTTTAAATTATTTTTTTCAATGGAAATAATAATTACAGGAATTTCGTCTTTCAGCAGTTCGCTGTTAATCGCTTTAATATCGCTGTATTTGTTGAGCAAAATATTTGTATCGGGTGAAGAAATATTTTGTACTGAACTATTTCTTTTGTTCGTAGCATCGATTCCAATTTTACCGCCATATGCGAATTCCGAACTTGCGTGATCGAGAACATCCATTGGGCCGCGACTGAAAATAATATCATCGGGTATTGAAATATTTTTAAAAATATTTTTTATCAACGAAGAATAATCATGAATATCCAAATCTTCATCAACCACGATCATCATTTTATTGAACATCATCTGTCCCGCTCCCCACAAACTGTTCATTACTTTTGCCGCATGACCGGGGTATTCTTTTTTAATTTTTACGATTGCCAGATTATGAAACACACCTTCGGGAGGCATGGTCATATCAAGTATTTCAGGAAGCATCACCATACGGATAGGCATAAGGAAAATCCGTTCTGTCGCTTTACCAATATAAGCATCTTCCTGTGGTGGAATGCCTACAATTGTAGAAGGATATACTGCATCTTTCCTGTGCGTGATGCATGTTACATGAAATCTTGGATACCAGTCGGGCAACGAATAATAACCAGTGTGGTCGCCAAATGGCCCTTCCCAGATCATTTCTTCCGATGGGTCAACATAACCTTCAATAATAAAATCAGCATCGGCAGGCACTTCAATATTTTGTGTGATACATTTTACCAGTTCCACTTTTTTCTTTCGCAGAAAACCGGCAAGTAAATATTCATCTATGTTATCGGGCAACGGAGCAGTTGCAGCATACGTATAAACCGGGTCGCCACCAAGAGCAACTGCCACAGGCATTTTCAGTCCTAACTTTTTATATTCGCGATAATGCCTTGCTGAATTTTTATGAATATGCCAATGCATTCCCGTTAAATCTTTTTCAAAAATCTGCATACGGTACATTCCCAAATTCCTTGTCCCTGTTACCGGATCGACAGTATGCACCAATGGAAGTGTAATAAATTTTCCTCCATCATAAGGCCAGCATTTTAATATGGGAAGTTTTTTCAAATCGGGTTCTTTCATTACCACTTCCTGGCAAGCCGCTTTTTTATTTATCACTTTCGGCATCCATGAAGCCACTTCATTCAATGTTGGCAATAGTTTTAATTTATCGAACAAACTTTCTTTTGGCGAAACCAATTGCTTGAACAATTTTTCCATATCCGCACCAACATCATCAATATCGTTTACACCAAGCGCCATACATATGCGTTTCATGGAACCCATCGAATTTATGAGCACAGGAAAATGTGTTCCGGTATTTTCAAAAAGTAAAGCCTTACCTCCTGCTTTACTAATGCGATCGGTAACTTCAGCAATTTCCAAATCCGGTGAAACAAATTCTTTTACACGAATAAGTTCTCCTGCTTTTTCCAACGCGACTATAAATTCCTGAAGGTTTTTATACATACAATTTCATTTTAATGGAACACGAATTTTACGAATGCAACGAATTTACACGAAAATAATTTGTATCCTATTTATTTATTCATCATTCTAAATTCCGACTTCTGAATTTATTTCATTAATTAATTTCTATTTCACCAATTAAATAAGTCTTTGCTTTACCAGCAATCTCAACCCTTTCACCAAGGTACTTGCATTTCAAATGTCCTTTACGTTTTGAAAGTTGTATGGCTGTCATTTCATTTTTATTCAAAACATTTTTCCAATAAGGAATCAATGTTGTATGCGCCGAGCCGGTTACAGGATCTTCATCAATGCCAACACCCGGACCAAAAAAGCGGGAAACAAAATCACATTCATTTCCTTTCGACGTTACAATGATTCCGCGTGTTCCCGTTTTTGACAAAATTTTAAAATCAGGTTTTATATTTTCAATTTGTTCCTGGTTTTTATATATCAACATATAATCCGAAGTTCCTTTATATGTTTCAACAGGAGCCATACCAATACCTTCAGCGATTATTGCAGGTATTTCAATTTTTGAGATTTTATCAGTCGGGAAATTTAAAATCAAATATTCATTTTCTTTTCGTACCGAAAGAACGCCACTCTTGGAAAAAAAATGTATAACATCATTTTCATGATGAAGCAAATTAAAAATAACATGCGATGTTGCCAAAGTAGCATGACCGCATAAGTCCACTTCTGTTAGAGGCGTGAACCAGCGAATATGAAACGCATTATTTTCGTTTACAAAAAAAGCTGTTTCGGAAAGATTATTTTCCATGGCAATTTTTTGTAATATTTCATCTGGCAACCATTTTTCTAAAGGACATACTGCCGCAGGATTTCCCATAAAAAGCTTTTCAGCAAAAGCATCGACCTGGAATAATTTTATTTTCATTTGTATAAAAACTTTAATGTGTATAAAATTTGTATGTTGTCATGGTTTTTTTAAGGAAAATGTAAAATTGTTTTAATTTATTTCTTTTTCTTTTTTATTAATTCTTTTTTCTTTTCTGATTCAGGTAAATAATTTTCGGATGTAATAACTTTTTCGCCACTTTCTTTCTCCAATTCTTTCAAAGCGTTTCCTGCAATTTTTCCTCCAATTCTTGCCGCCACTTTATTCTCAATAAAACCTTTTGCATTTTTAGCTCTTGTTACTTTTGTTGTTGATGCTTCTCCCAACATTGAAAAAATCAATTCAAGGTCAGTCATATGGTCACGTAAGTTTTGGCTTTTCAATCCCTTTATTTTCTTGTATTGTGAAGGTGTTAACCCAAATGTTGCTTTTGAAATCTCCGCAGTTAAAATAGAATATTCAATCTGTTCTTTTACACCTCTGTTTTTCCATTCTTCTGTTAGTTCTTCCCGAATAGCAATGCTTCGCATTCGTTTTTCAATCCAGTTATCGGAATAGCCTTTGGCTTTATACAACTCACGTGTCCGCTGTGTTGCAAATTCAGGGTTTTCAATTTCATCTAACCTGTCGGAACCCACTTGCGCCAACCATTGCTTAAATGGCTCTGCTTTAGGTGAGGGAATTGATTGTATTATTCTCAAAAGTCCTTTTGCATCTGCACAGTCTGTAGTGTATTTTTTCCCGTCTGATGAAATCATTTTCAGTTGTACGATAATTTCGTACAACTGAGAAAACCCTTCCGAATTAAGCTTTCTTTTAAGATCGCTCCAATATCTTCTCGGGTTGCTGCTCTCGGTAAGTACTTCAACAACATCAATTATTGCAAAATACCATGTTTGGTCCATCTCATTCCATACTGTCCGTATCTGCCTGCTTTCAAAAAGTTTTATATTACTCATACTGTTTAATTAAAAAACATAAACAAAGATAAAAGTATAAAATGGATTGAGAAAAAAGGTGAAATAGGAATAAAATATTAACCTATTTGTTGCAGCTTTGAACCGCATTTCTATCTTCTCATTTCTACATGTTTTATGCTATCAATCGTATCATATTCCTATCTCCTATTACTATTAAACATGCATATCCCTTGCAGAATAATGCAGATAAGAGTTTTGTATAATTATTTGATTATAAAAATACCTTTATTTGTCAGCTCCCAATGATATGTCTTTTTCTTCGTAATCATTTTTGGATTCTCATCGAAAAAATCGGAAGTTTTTTTGGGTCCAATATTGATACTAGAAATTGTCAATTTTAATATCGAATCTTTGTCCTGGGTCAACGAACATGAAGAATAGTAAAGACATTTTTTACACATGCTGGATAATTCTTTTGTTGCAACCAGAATAAAGTCTTTGCAATTTCCAAATTTATCATAAACAAATAACCAATACTCAATTCCAAATGAGTACATAATACCCCGAATTTTACCCATATTCGGATAATAGAGCCAAATAATACCTTCTAAACTGTCGTTTATGTTAATCTTTTTATTACAAAAAATAAGCCCTCCTCCAGTAGCAGAAAAAATATCAATAGTGTCTTTTTTATTTAAATCTAATGAGTCCCATTGCTTGTATGCATTAATTAAAAAGGTGTCTACTTCAAATTTCTTATTATATTCACTATTCTGATTAATTTTTGTGGCTGGCATAATTAAAAATTTCATTGCATCATTTTTACTTATCATTACGTTTTGAGCAATCGCTGAATCAATGTTCAAAGGGAGTTTTGCCTCTGAAAGATTAGATAAAAAATCTTCCCAACTTGATTGTGAAAATCCAATTGATGTTTGAAAAATAAATAAAATGTATAATAATTTTTTCATTTAAAGTATAACTTACTCTTGCATTACTTCATTATTATTTCCTACCCCAATCCTATTTCAAATTCAAAAACTATTTCAAAAGGAACCACTTCCATTCTCCTTTTTGAAATTGCACTTTACGATAAGCCGGAGCAGGGAATTTAAAATAATCGAGCATATGAAATATAGTGCGAATAGTATTTCCTTTAAAAGGTATGGCCGACAAATTATAATCGAGGCCAATGGCAAACTTACGAATCTTAGGCTCAGTGCTTCCTTCCGATACATTCAACGCACCATAACCTGCTGCCAGGTTCAAATATTTTGGCCAGAATTTTTTTAAAGATTTTGGTAATACTTCGTGCATGTTGCAGCTAAGCCAGTAATAATGCCCGTCGTAGTCGGATGAAATGGAAAGGTCGTGTTTTATAAACCGGTTAACATCCATCGGACAGTAGCTCCATTTTACTTTGAAGTTCTGCAAATAAGGATATTTATTTTGCAACAAGCCATAAGTAATGCCGAGCGAATTCGCCAACAGGTCATCGGGCGAAAAGGCATAAGATGTAAAACCATCGGCAACTTCAATAGTAAGCGCCCATAAGAATGGAACAAACACTGCCGTGCGGGTACTTGTTCTGTCAGAGTATCCGCCCCACTTCATGGTATTATAAACTATATTAAAATATAAATATGAAGTATAAAAATGTCCGCATTTATCAACACCATAACTGTAATTGTTAAACAATCCATCGGTTTTAAAACTAAAACTATGGTAATCGCCCTGCCACCACCATTTGTAACCGCTGTACAAAATTCCGGCAGTATTTAAAATAAAACCTCCTCCGACTAAATTTTTTCGTGAAAATAATTTTGATGAATCGTTGTGAACTTTTTCTATCGCGATTTCATTTTGATTCGAAGGATTCATTTGCTGAAGACTATCGTTCTTTACAGTCGATGCAGTATCATTGTTTGTATGCTGCGCAGTTACCACTATACATGAAATGGTAAATATGATTGCGAAAAATATTTTTTTATTAAAGTTCAAGATACAGCCCAATTGAATTATAATCTTTTTTAATATTATAATATTGCCCGCGTTCTTCATAGCCTGCATGATGGCCGTATGCAACACGTAATTTTTTATTTTGTTTGTTCTTTATAAATACACCCGCCTGGTAATTCTGTGTTGACGCCATATCCAGCTCGCCTTTCCATTTTATATCGAAACTCAAATAAGGATAACAATGCAAGTAATCGTGCTTGCTGTGCAGCTCTCCGCCCAATCGCAATTGCCACTGCGGCGATATGTTTTCATCAATCAGGAAATGATATGTATAAGTTGCCCCGGAATATAACATATAAAAATCTTTATCAAACGCAAGCAGCATCTGCCAGTAGTCTCTTACATAATTTATGGATCGGGTTACTTTCAAAATTTCAAATGCATCATCAAGGAAATGATGACTGGTATGTCCGGGTCCTACACGCAACACAAGCGAGTTGGTGATTTTAACGTCTGATAGAATATCAACAAAATAATCACCTGTTGTTACAATAAAGTGTTCCGGTATGCGCTGAAATTGGGTATAGTAGGTTGCGGCAACACTGAACTGCAATATTTTTTTTCCATTTGAAAAACCTAAGACAGGAAAAATTCCACCAAAACTACAGCGGTAGTTATCCGATATTTTTGCAATAGAAATACGATGTGCTGTTTCGTCGGCAGAAGTAAAAGGCATAATATGTTTAGACGGAAGTAACGAACAATTCCAGTTTCCATATAAGTGTATGGAGTCCGCAACTCCCTGCGCATTTACCGAAGGAGCCGCAATGGTCAATGCAAATAAAAGATTTCGGAAAATTTTATTCAAAATGTTTTTGGATTTATTTACACCAAAATTAAAATAATTTTCTTCAATAAAATTTAAAAACAAAAAAAGCATGCTTTGATTAAACATGCTTTCAGAAAAATAATAAAGATATGCTATCAATTCAATGTTTTCAGCAGGTTTATAAAATCGTTGGTAGTAGTTTCTGTTAAAGAAAATGTAGTGGTCATATTCTGAGTAATAGTAATATCCTTCTTTGCATAATATAATTTTTCATCTTTCACACCAATGGCTATCAATGTACAATTAGCGCCAAGAGGAGCGTAATAATACGGGAAGTTATATGTAGTAGTATAATTCATATACACGTGAACCATACCATTTATATCTGTGAAAAGCAGGAATACTTGTGTACCATACTGAGTTGGGTCATCGGTAGGCTCAGCAGTAAACGTGGTTTGAGTATAATTTGCAAAATACGAAGGGTTATCGCTGTTACACCAAGTGCCTGAATCTATAGGATTACTAAAATTATACATCGAGTAAATATAACCTGATGCTGTATATGCTATCGTATCATTTGCGCTAGGGAACCACACGTTAGCAAAAGAGTCCTGCCCTGCAACAAAAGGAGCCATGGCAGAATCTACTTCAAGAGTATTAGAAGGCTGTATTACATTAATTTTTTTTCCGGGAGCAATATCTAACGTTTCTGAATTTTGTTTTACCCTGATAAAGAACATTCCGGCAGAACTCATTACCTGGTAAGCATAATTTTCGGTTGAAATATCGGTAAGCACCATATCGCTTTTATTATACACATCTTTAAACTCAAGAGTAACATTACCTGTAACTGCACTATCGCCAACATGAACAAAGGTATTTGGAGTTATAATAATCTGGCTTCCCTTTACGGATGTAAAAGTTCCACCCACAGCATTATTGAAAGTAAAATATTCTGATTGCACTCCGTTATGATTAAAAAAATCCTGGACATTGGAATATGAAACATCGGTATTAACATCATTCGTATCATTTATATCAAGCGTGTCTTTTTTACATGTATATGAAGTAATACCTATTAATACTATTATTATAATAGTTGCTATTTTCCGGGTTTGATTTTCTTTTTTCATAAAATTAGTCTTTAGATGGTTTTCAATTATAAGACAATCATCTTTTATAAATGCTGCCTGGAAAAATTAAAAATCGAAATAACATCCTGCCGTAATATTGAAACTATTGATAAAATGTTTTATCGGTTCGTTATTGTATGTAGGGTGTTTCAACACCGGGCTGAAACTATAGTTATACATGGGTAAAAAATAAAACCTTATCTTTTTATTCAGCATATATTCAGCGCCGGCACCTATTTGCATCGATATGCCCACTGAAGAAGGCTGAATGGTAACCCTTTCATAATAGCCGCTGTCCTGTGGATTTTGCAACATAAAATAACCTTTACTCTTTACTGGAAAATTTGAATTGAATACAATACCAGCTGTTGCAAATATATTTACAGGGCTACTTATAAAATAATATCTTGAACGTACAGGAATATCAATGTACCTGCCATTATAATCAAATGAATATTCAACACTATTCCTGTAATTATAATCAATTACAGAAAGTCTTCTCTTTTGCGAATAAAGCATCCCGGCTTCAACAGATAATTTTTCCGAAAAACGATAAGTAACTTGTAATCCTGTTGTAAATGCAAAATTGCCGGAACCTTTTAAAACAGCATCAGCACTGTCGAGCAAGGCAGTTCCGTTATCGTTATTACTTATCATACGGTATTTATCCATATCGCACGAAAAACTAAAACCTACTCCCCATTTATTTAATGCTACATTATTTTTTTGACTGGATTCTTTCTTCAAATCCCTAACATTATCTTTCGCCTTTGCAGAATCAGCAAGGTTCTGAGAAGAAGAATTATTTCGCGATGTTGGATTTTGAATTTTATTTTCCGTTTTAGTAGCCTGACCATTAAAACCCGATTTATCAGTCGTAATGCTTTGTTGATTTACCTCTGTGGTATTATTTGAATTAGAACTCGTGTTTGAATTTACATTATTCTTTTGTTCATTATTAGTTGTAGTAGCAGTATTTGTTATGCTTTGCGCAGCTTTATGATTATTTTCATCCGAAATATTTTTATTATCCGCATTCAAATTATTGTTTTGGATATTCATTGTATTTGAATTCTGATTTTCGGATTTCTTATCCGGCTTCTGATAATTAGCACCAGAAGTATTATTATTTGCAGTATTTACAGCAGATGCATTATTATTTTCATCGTTAGAATAATCCAGATTATTTGAAATATTATCATTAACTTTTTCATGATCGTTTGAAATAAAAGCGTTATCAAATCCCAGGGCTTTTATTTGATTCAATCTTTTATTGGCGTCGTTAGGATTGTTGTATACACCGGCATAATATTTATAATACCCGTCTTTATTTTCGGCAACAACATTTCCAATTGATTTGAAAATACTTTCATCGGGTTTATTTTTATAAGCGCCTAACTGAACTTTATAGCAAACAGGATTAATATTTGAAGAAATATTATTTACTTCTTTATTTTCATTTGGCTTTATATCGCGGGTTTCAGTATTATTTATATTTTCAGCAACAGATGTGTTTTTATTTGTGTTTGGTTGAATTGTACTTTTTGATTCAATGGCTATATTTTTAGCAGATGTAGTATTTTCAGTATTATTATTAAAATAATTAAGGACAGCAAAAACTATAAAGCTTGTAAATACTACTAATCCCAAGCCCCAGAAAATATATTTAAACCTTTTCGCTTTACGCTTGTAAAGCTTTTGTTTAAAATCATCCCAGTTACCTTCAACAGGCATCTGCTCCACCTGTTGACTCGCATCACGGAACAACTCATCTATTTGTGATGATTGGTTATGCATAACTTGCCCTTTCTTTAATTAAAATATCCTCTACAGATTTTTTAAGTATAATCCTTGCTTTTGCTAAATTCGACCTTGATGTACTTTCCTGTATTCCCAACGAATCGGCAATGTCTTTATGAGAATACCCATCAATGGCATACATATTAAAAATCATTTTATAAACCGGCGGCAAATTACTTATCAGGTTCATCAATGATTCTGATGATATACAATTTTTTATTTCATCGTTTGAAACAGGTAACGAATCTTCGTCAGGTATGGGAATTCCATCATCAATGCTTTCAATAAATTTCAGTTTCTTTTTGCTTTTGATATAATTAATAGCATTATTGACCATTATCCTTCGCATCCATCCTTCAAAAGAACCTTTAAATTCAAACTTTTTCAAATTTTTTAATATAATAATAAATCCTTCCTGGGCAAGGTCTTCGGCTTCTTCCTTGTTTATTGCATACCTTTTGCATACATGATACATCTTTCCAAAATATTTTTTATATATCATAGAAAAATATTTCTCATCGTTATGAGTTAAACAACCCCTAATCAATTCTTCATCAGGTATGTTGATGTAGATATCGCCCATTAATTCTTAAGAATTTACTATATAGACATACAAATTTACAAAGCGCTGCCTTGATATACTAATTTTATTTTTGGGATAGCAGATTAAAAGACTTTCCAAGTTTCAAAAACTTGGAAAGTCTTTCGAAATATATTTTGGGGTTGGGCAGCAGGTAAAGTAGAATGTTTTTTGTTGATGATGTTTAATATTTTACCTTTCTACCATTGACTTGACTAACAGCTGCACCTTTCAACATTTGACCATTTTATAGAAAAAAGATGATAGAAAATAGTAAATTTAAGAAAACTATTTCATGATATTATTCCTTTGTCAACTTTTTTTGTTCGGTATAATTTTTTCCGTTCAGCTTAATTATATACATCCCTTTTGCCAATAAACTGACATTAATTTCATTTACCTCGCTATTCAATTTTTGTTGCAGTACGCATTCTCCAATCATATTGATTATTTGCATCGTTGTTTCCCTGATATCTTCACAGTTAATTATTAGAATATTATTTACAGGATTGGGGAAAATTTTTATTAATTCATTTTTTTCATTTGTTATTATATTCATGTATGAAGGTAGCGTAAAAAGATAATAAGGGGCTGGTGGAGTATTACAAGTTATCGGAACTACTGTCTTACCCCCCTAAATAGCTGGACAAAATTAAAAAAATAATTTTGTAACGT
>DAOQAK010000078.1 GCA_035353855.1 Bacteroidales bacterium
TAATACAGCAATTTAAAGAACAATTACTTTTGGTGGCTTAAACCGAACTCAGGTTTAGAATATATTGATATCATTTATTACGACTTGTTATCAAACCTGTATTTTATACAGTGGCGAAAAAAATAACACTAATAAAAAAGGAGGCTCTCACCTCCTTTTTTATTTTTATTTCAGAAATTATACCAATTGTTAATTTAAAATAGTCCAAAGGATATTTTAAATTTTACAATGGTTATGCCGATGACATAGATGTTATAGTACAATTTATTGGACTATTACATATATACAATCGGTATTAATCAACAAATTGTTTTGCATAATATTTTGCTGTAAGCTTTTCGCCGGTGGCTTTTTCAATCATTTCATTCCATCCGTATTTTGAGCCGGGTTTGAAAACTTTATCAATTAAATATTTTCCAATTTCAGCTTTGTTATAATAGCTTTGATTGGCATAATCTTCCGATTTTAAAATATTTTTTGTCATATAATAATGCAGTTGCGATGCAAGCAATTCACCCATCAAATAATTATGATAATAACAAGGGTAAAGTGCAATATGAATTTTAGAAGCCCAGTCGGGTTCGTTCCTGTTGGCGGGCTTTTTCAGCATCTGGTATTTTTCAACCAAAGTCCACCACAGTTTATTTAAATCCTGGTCAGGATTTTCGTACATCGATTTTTCAAACCTGTACATAACCTGCGACCAGCGGCTGAATACAAGCATCTGCAAGCGTAAGCTCTTGTTTACATTTTCTTTTATTTTATCTATATCTTTTTCCGGAACACCAATTACATCCTTTAACCATTTTGGATTGGTAGCAAAACGTCCGAACAATTCAGCAATAGCTTCTGTTGTAAAAGTATGAGCAGGGTCTCTCAAAACAAAAGGAAGGCTCCTGTCGATATATTTATCATAAGCGGCATGACCATATTCATGCAACATGGTACCCATCCAATTTTCATTATCAACTACGTTGCACAATACTCTTACATCGCCTTCATTATCTATATCGGTACAAAATGCATGTTGATTTTTTCCTGCTTTTTCTTTAAGATCACTGTTTTTAATTAAA
This sequence comes from Bacteroidales bacterium, assembly GCA_035353855.1. NCBI lineage: Bacteria > Pseudomonadati > Bacteroidota > Bacteroidia > Bacteroidales > Bacteroidales bacterium. The sequence goes on from DAOQAK010000078.1 coordinate 1,074, forward strand.
TCAGCAACATCAAGGCCAATACTCTTAAAATAATCTTCTGTAATTTTGATTATATCTTTTCCTTTATAATATTTATCAAGATCAACTTCATAAATTTTTGGTGCTTCCTGGAAGAATTTTCCCTGATAATGCCAAGGCATCAGATCTTCATTTTTTACATTATAATGTTTTGCGAAATATTCATCCATATCGTTTTTCAATTTTGCAAAGCCATCTTTTGTTAGGCTGTCGAGCTCATCAAAAAGTTTTTCAATTTCATTCGGGTCTTGTTCGCTTAACTTTAATTTCATTTCATGATAATTAGAAAAGCCTAAATCTTTAGCAACTTCATTTCTTTTCTTCACTAATTTGATTACATCTTCTGCAACATTTTTCCCTGATTTCTTAGTAGCAAGCCATGTTTCTTCAAGCTTCTTGGAATCGGTTGATGTTTTTAAAATTTCTTCAATCTTATTATCCGTTAAAGTATCTTTTCCAACAACAGCTCTGAATGTATTAAACTTTTTTTCAATTTCTTTTCCCATATCGATAATTTCTTTCATCTTCACGGTGTCAACCTGGTTTCCGAGAAAAGCGTTATATAATATTTCCAATTCTCTTTTTTTCAAAGAATCAGTAATATCGCCTGATTCCTTAAACTTTTTCAGTTTTTCAAAATCAGTTTTATCAGAAAATAATTTTGTCAATTTATAATCCAACTCACCTGATTTGGCATAATCCTCATCTTTACCGCTGATATTGGCATCCCACGAAGCAAGGGCTGTTTCCTTATATAAAGGAATATATTTCGCTTCAAATGCTTTTATGAATTCATCAAATTCTTTCACTGTTTTTTCCTTTGAATCAGACGAGCCGCAACTCGTAATTATTAAAGCAATAATCATACTCCCGATAATTCCTACCGGAAAAATAAACCTTTTCATTTTTTTGTATTTTTAAATTAGACATATATTAACTAATGATTTCACTAGGATTTCCGAATTGTGAAGTAAAAATAATTTCTTTCAAATCTTTTCTGTTCCTGTCGGCAATTTCTCTTTCACGAATATCATCATCGAGTATTTCGGGCTTGCCTACGTAACCAACAGCAACAACGGTTACAATATAATATTCTTCAGGTATATTAAAATATCCTTTTATTTTTTCGAAATGAAATCCACCCATCTGATGCACATACAATCCTTCGTGCATTGCCTGGAAAGTCAGGTGTGCAACGGATTGTCCGGCATCGTATAAGAAATGGAAATTATCTTTATTATTTTTTGAAAAATTCTTTTTCGCAAGAGTAACAATCAGAACAGGTGCTTTGCCTGCCCAGCGTTTATTGTAATCTGTAAGGCTGTCAAAAATTTTATCATAAGTTTCACTTTCTTTTTCGCCTATTATAAAACGCCATGGTTGTTCATTCATCGATGATGGCGACCATTGTGCCGCTTCAAGAATCCGCTGAAGTTTTTCAGTTTCTATTCTGTCTTCCCTAAAGGAACGCGGACTCCAGCGGCTTTCTAAAAGAAAGTGGATTCCGTACTTTGTCTTTGCTAACTTATTCATAAATGAAATATTTAATAAGATAATTTTGGTATAAAGGTATAAGGAAATATGGTATAGAACTTTTCCCTATACCTTTATACCCTATACCTCTATGTTTATTCGTTTTCAATTTTTTAATTTATTCTTTTCAGGAAACATCAATGAAAATATTACTGCCATTGCAAATGCAAAAATAAAACTTGTCAAACGTTCTGAAACTTGTGTCGTGGCTTCGAAAAATTCTTTCCAAATTATCGTTCCAACAGTTCCTGAAACCAACGATGCAATAACTCCTGCACGGGAAACTTTTTTCCAGAACAATACCAACAGCAATGCAGGTCCGAATGACGAACCTATCCCCGACCATGCATACGAAACCATTTTAAAAATAGAATCGCCAGGATCCAGTGCAAAGAAAAATGCTACAAGTCCGACCAATAAAGTAATTATCCGATTGAACCATAATTCTTTTTTAGGCGACATTTTTTTCTTTGCAAAATTTCCATGAATATCTTCAGTGATTGCAGATGATGTCAAAATTATTTCTGATGATGCTGTTGACATCATTGCTGATATTGCGCCTGATAAAAGAAACCCTGCAATAACAGGCAACATAAATGCATTAACCATAACAGGAAAAATTAATTCGTTACCTTTTTCTGCTGCGAGTCTTGTAGCTGCATCACCACCTATCAATCCTTCCTGAACAAAAACAATTCCGATAAAGCCAATCATCAGCGCGCCTGCATAAGCAAATAATGTCCATATCCCGGCAACCCATTTTGCTTTATTATAATCTCTTTTATTTTTCAACACCATCATTCTTGTCAGAAGCTGAGGCTGCCCTGTGTATCCTAATGCCCAGCTTATACCGCTAATGATTAACATGAATGCACTAATTCCCGTTTTTCCACCTGTTGATGAAACGTAGGCTGCGCCTGCTTTTTGTAGGCCCTGTGCAATTTCAATGTTATGAGATGAAATAATAAAAAGAAGAATTACCGGCATAACTATTAATGAAATAATCATCAGTACAGCCTGGAAAACATCGGTAGCCACGACTGTAATAAATCCACCAATCATGCAATAAAAAACAACAATCAGCGAACCTATGACTATTCCCCACGTTTGATTTATTCCGAAAGTATCGAATAAAACTTTTCCTCCACCATAAAACTGTGCCGTGATATAAAACAACAAAAAGAAAATTATAATTAATGAAGATATTGTTCCTATTGCTTTTTCAGCTCCTGGAAATTTTCTTGAAATTAAACTTGTAATCGTTAAAGCACCTGTCTTTTCAGACTCTTCGCGAAGTCTGTTTCCCATTACAAACCAAATAAAAAATATTCCCGCAACACATCCTATTGCATACCATATTGCCTGTATGCCTATTAAAAAAGCTTCACCGGTAAGTCCCAGAATCAACCATGCAGATTCGCCTGTAGCCCGCTCTGACAAAGCTAATGAGATGCCTCCTATTTTTCTTCCGCCAGAAATAAAATCGGAGGAGCTTTTCGACATACGTGCTGTATAAATGGTTATCACCATTAATAAAGCAAGGTAAAGAATAAATACAATTAACATAAATAGAATTATAAATCTTACAGCTAAAGTAAAAAAATGATTTTAAATAAAAAAAGGAAGGATTACTTCATGCAATCCTTCCTTTTTCTTAACATATTTTAAAATAAATTTATTTTCCTACATGCACTGCCTGACAAGCATTAACTACTGTTCCATCCGTTTTATTAATAATAAAACCGATAGCATTAACTTTATCTGCATTCCAGCCGACGGGAAGGGTATACGTATATGTTTTTGTAAGAGTTGTTCCAATTGTATTTGTTGCAGGTATACTTCCTGATATGCCATCCCAGCCATCAAATATATGTCTTGCAACATGGTTATAATACATATCGGCAGCAGGAATAGTTGTAGCCAGATTTTCAAATCCACACATTTCTAATACACCTCCTCCATATGAATTTGCCTGATCCCAGTCAGAAGTTGTACCATGAACACTATCTTCGGTAAGAACACTATTAAACCTATAATCTCCATTGAATTCAGCTATTACTTCAGCGCTTACAGTATAGGTTAAAACTCTGTTTGAAGAATTCCATGAAATGTTCATAATTTTCATATCAACAGGAGGAATGGTATTTATTGCTGTTGAATATGCAGTAAGAATATCTTCATAATCCGTTTCATTCTTAGGTAAATTCCTATCAATTACAGAACAAGGAATACCTTGAATATCCGCAAAAGAAGTAAAATCGGCAACGTAACCATCAACACTCATTGGATCTTCAAAATGAATTGCGATGGGTATAAAATTATCAGGATATTGGTCAATCATTTTTTCCAGGGAGCAAATCCCTTTTGTGCAATTGGTACACCATGTTGCTGTACCTTCTTCACAAAGCACCCTTTTAGTTGAAGAGCTATCAATTGTTATCTTATTCATATATGGTGGTTGCACTTTATCACAGGCATTAAAAAATATCAATATAACAATACTTAAAATAGTTGGTGCAATATATTTTCTCATATAAATTAATTTATAAAAATTAAATTCCTATATTAAAAACTACTGATAATAGTTAAAGTGATTCCATTTGATGCAGGAACCTGCCGGCAAACTCCACCTACACAAAACAAGCCTTCTCTTTGTTTTCCATATGTCAATGCAATTCTGTTTGTGTTTTTAATAAAACCTACAGAAGCATTAAAATAATGAAACTGTTCATCTTTGATTTCATTACCATAATTATACATATCTCCAACGGAGAAGAACCATTTTGGTGCAATGGTATATTGTATCATTGCCATTGCCCAGCTTCCATCATCTTGCTTAGTTTGCAAATGTTGCAATTCCACCTGAATGGATTTTTTTTCTTTTAATTTATAGGTAACATCAACTGCAACAATGTTTGCATAAATCATTGGAGCGCCCGGATGTCCTTCTACCACTGCTTTGTTGTATGATTGGTATGAGTACAAAAATTCAAGATTTATTTTCTTACTTATTTTTCTGCTTATACCAATATTAAAATCATCAGAATAAAGTTCATCACCGGGTTTAAAAAATTCGGATGTGTATCCCAGTGTACCATTTTGACCTATGGGTGTGGTATCATTAACGGCAACTCGGTCAATAGAAAAAGCACGTGAATAATTTATCGAAATATCCGTTCCCCAATTACCGCCAAGTTTTGTTTTCTTTTTTATATTATAATTAATTTCTCCCTGGAATCCCATTTCTCCATTTGGTTGAGTGGAATAAGGATATAATGCAGCAAGAGTATACACATGTTGTTTTGACAAGGCAGGCAGATAATTAATCATTAGCATATTTCCTGTAATTTTCCTGTCGGAACGAAAATTCATATTATCTATCCTTTTAGCAGAAAGAGAAATTCCCAAACCTTTCTGAGAATAAGATGAAGAAACATATAAAGCTTCACCGGGTTTATATATGTAATTATTTATTTTTGACGGATCATTTATCTTGTATGCATATTCGCTAACAAAATTTATTTTACCACTAACTAAATTTATTCTTCCTGCAAAAGCAGAAACATTTTCAGGGAAGTTATATATCGGATCATCATCCGTTTGAAATTTACTAACCACACTTCCACCTAATGTAATTTTTGTTTTCTTTTCTGCCCAACTTTTAAACATACTGTTTAAAGCAAACTCTCCGTCTGCTCCCCGTACAATTCCATCTCCTTTACCAAAATATAAACGTTGATTTCCTATAACACCTTTAAGAGTAATCCCCGCGATAGGTTGATATTGCAGCTGTACTCCATCAATAGAATTATCCAAACCTAAATTCCAGTCCTGGTATGCACGCAATATTAAGCCGCTACCAAACTGTTCATAAAAATTTCCAATGGTAACTTGTAATTCATCTGCTTTATATGATGCAAAACGATAAGGGATTCCATTTCCTTTATTTTCTTTATTAAAGCCCTGCATTACATTTTGATAACTTTCAAAACGGACACCGGCAGAAAAATCACCATTGGTATATAGGATATTTGCAAAAGCATTCATGAGTATTTTTTCAGGAACAACAGGAGCGCCAATTAATGAGTCTTCCATATAATATTGCGCATCCATCTGAAAGCTCCCATGAATTTGTCCTGAATTAAGGAAATTCTGAGCATGGATATAAAAAGGGAGTATGCTTAATAAAAAACATATTCTGCAAATTGAAAATACTTTCATTTGTATCGTTTCTTAATATTTATTAAAAAAATTTATTATTTAATTTCTTGTCCTGCTGCTACTTTTTTCACAATTTCATAAAGGTCGTTTTCCGCACCTTCGGTATAAGTAACATGCTGCCAAACCACTTCACCATTTCCGTTAATTACAAAGGTATGAGGTATCTGGTTGATATTTAGTGCACGATACAAATCTTTATTTGTATCCAGATAAACATCATAATCCCAGTTTTTACCATTAACAAAAGGTTTTACCTTATCTACACTTTTAGCATCATCTATTGAAATAGCAACAAGCTTAACACCTGTTTCTTCCTGCCAATCGGAATAAACTTCTTGAATAGCTTTAAGTTCCTTAAGGCAATTGGTACACCACATAGCCCAATAACTTATAATAATAGGTTTTCCATCGTTCTTAAGCTGTGATGTATTAAATGCAGCGCCATCTATAGTTTTAATTTCTACAGAAGGAAGTTTGAATGATTGTTGTGAATGTGTTGTGGTGGTGTCCTGTGCAAATATAATAGCTGTATTTATAAACGCTATTATAAAAAATAACATTTGTAATTTTTTTCTCATAGTTTTATTATTTTAGTTATTAGTTATACAAAACTAAAAAAATATAAATCAATTCGAAATAGTGTCCTAATTATAATCTTCATTTATATATTTAATATTTTATTTTCGCTTATTTCTTATAGTTATAATTCAACTTTTTATGTAATATCTTTTTTTATCAAACTGATTATTTAATTTTATATGCAAATATATACATTTTTAGATTTATTTTTATATCTTTTAAAAATAATTATACAAGAATATATTCCATTCCGTTAAAAATTTAAATTATACATTATATATATGTGTGAAATATTTCTTAAAATAATAATACACTTTTTATTTTTTTAATCATTTATTTTTTATTTTTGTAAAAAATATATATATAGATATATATTTACTTATATGTTTTTATAATACACTAAATAATGGTATAAAATAATTACTATAAGTTGTATCAAATGATTATTTAATTAAAATATAAAGATTGACATATAGATATAATTTTTGTAAATTTGTAATCCTTGAAAACCAAACATAAATAATATGAAAAAAACAACTACACTATTTTTAAATGTTTTAATAGCTTTTATGCTATTTTCGCTTCAAATGGAAGCACAAAGTCTTCAGGTACTCGACACTTTAGGAGTCAACGTAAGTTCTACACATCAATACATATCCTGTGATACATCATCGAGCACGTTATGTATAATTTACTTTGATGTCAAGAATATATCGGCAAATACTCTTTCAACAGTTAAGGTTAAAAAAATTGAAATGCAGTTAGTAACCGGCTCAAAAAATACTTTTTGCTTTGCAGGTCAATGTTATTTAGAATCTACATACACTTCACCTCTTTCTGTTTCTATTGAACCTAACGGTATAAACGAAACATTTGACGGGCAATATAAGCCTAAAGGGCACCCGGGAGAAAGTATTATCAAATATGTATTTTTTGATGTTAACAATACTACCGACACAGCTTTTGTTATAGTACATTATAATGCTACAGCTACAGGAATTGCACCATATGAAAATAATGTTGCTGTTATCTCTGAACCTTACCCTAATCCTGCTTCTACTCAAACTTCATTTAATTACAGTATCCCTGCAAATTCATCAGCAGTATTTGTTTTATCGGATATCACAGGTAATAAAATAAAAGAAATTCCTATTTATAATAATAGCGGAGTATTTGAAGTTCCAACTAATGATTTAAGCAACGGTTTATATTTTTATAGTTTTTACATTGATGGGAAAATGCAAAAAACGAAGAAACTTATAATTAAGAAATAAAAAAAAGACCCGCCAAATGGCGGGTCTTTTTTTTATTTAATTCCAAATTCCTTTTTGATTTGACTTACATAATCTAACTTTTCCCAGCTAAAGAATTCTATTTCTTTAGTGTATTTTTTATTTCCGTTTCCACCAAGTTCAACTTTTCTTTTAAAAATATCTCTCCCAAAATGTCCGTAAGTTGCAGTTTCCAAGAAAATAGGATTTTTAAGTCCAAACCTTTTTACAATAGCACCCGGTCTCATATCAAAAACTTTTTCAATTCGTTTTGAAATTTCTCCATCGGTAATTATTTTTCCTTTTACATCTTTTACTTTTGCTGTTCCATAAGTATTTACATAAAGACCAACTGGTTTAGCTATACCAATTGCATAAGCAACCTGAACTAATACTTCATCGGCAACACCGGCAGCAACAAGGTTTTTAGCAACATGGCGTGTTGCGTATGCTGCTGAACGGTCAACTTTTGAAGAATCTTTCCCGGAAAATGCTCCACCACCATGAGCGCCTTTTCCGCCGTAGGTATCAACAATGATTTTTCTTCCAGTTAAACCGGTATCACCATGAGGACCGCCAATTACAAACTTTCCGGTAGGGTTAACATATAATTTTATTTTATCATTGATAAAATTTACAAACTTTTTAGGAATAACTTTTTTTACTCTAGGGAATAAAATTTTAATTACATCTTCACGAATCTTATCCTGCATTGCTTTTTCTGCAGCTTTAACAGCTTTTTCTGATTTATCTTTTGGCAAAACAAATTCATCATGCTGTGTAGAAATAACAATTGCATCAATTCTTAAAGGCTTACCTTCGTCGCTATATTCAACAGTTACCTGCGATTTCGAATCAGGACGTAAATATTTCATTACCTTTCCTTCTTTTCGAATTGCAGCTAATTCCTGTAATAGAATATGAGCAAGCTCGATTGGTAATGGCATGTAATTATCCATTTCACGGCACGCATAGCCAAACATCATTCCCTGGTCGCCGGCTCCCTGATTTTCAAGTCCATCGCGATTAACACCCATAAATATGTCATCGGACTGTTCGTGAATAGTAGAAATTACTCCACATGATTCGGCTTCAAATTTATAATCAGCATTGGTATATCCAATACTTCTTACAACTTCTCTTGCAGTTTTCTGAATGTCGATATAACCTTTTGTTCTAACTTCGCCACTACATACAACCAATCCGGTTGTAACAAGAGTTTCACAAGCTACTTTTGAATCAGGGTCAACTGTTAAAAATGCATCTAGTAATGCGTCTGATATCTGGTCGGCAACTTTATCTGGATGGCCTTCCGACACAGATTCTGATGTAAATAAATATCCCATAATATTGTTTTTAATTTAAGATTTTAGAATTACGATTTATATCATCAATAAAAATTTAATTACTTTTTTCTTTGGAAAGCTTGAAAGAAGGGCTAAAACTTAGTTTTAGCATTTTTTTACGTGGTTGCAATCTATCAAATCTTTCCACATTCTGAATGCAAAAGTAATAAAATTAATATGATATAAAAAATAATTCAGAAATCTTTCGAGTTAATTTGGAGTTTCCTCAAAAATTTCAAACAGGGAACAAAGAAAGCTGAAAATCGTC
>DAOQAK010000079.1 GCA_035353855.1 Bacteroidales bacterium
TTCAGCTCATTCAATCTTGATTTTTTGCAAACCTGTTTTCTTTGAGTATAAATAAATTTTATCAGAAACCGATGCTAAATAATAAGCTTTCTGCGAATATTCTTCGCCGTAGCTTATTATGAATTTCCCGGATTTTTTAAAATCAATTAATGCATTCCTTATTTCTTCAATTGTAGCAATACCAGAAGGGATATCTCCCAGTTCCAGATAAATTCCTTTAATGTTTTCATCGGTTTTTGCTTTATTAATACTTTGTAATATATCATTCAACCCGGGAGTTGAAATATTACTTAAGGATGTAAAATCAAAATTTGAAAAAGGGTTGTTTGATGAACGATCAGAAATTGCTTCGTCCAATTTTAAATGTAGTAATGTATTTTTAGGAACAATAACAACTTCTTTTTTGGAAAACGAAGCAATGGATGCGAATATTCCCATCAGAATAAAGAAGATGATTATGGTAACTATTATATAGCCCACCATTGAAGCAAACATCATTTTGAAGAACTGTTTCATATTTTTATAATTTTAGGATTATAACTTTTGTTTAGCAATGATAATAATTTTTTCGTTATCGTGAAATTCTTTTCAATATACATTCTGATTTTAATAATAAAAGTGCGGAAGGATTCAATTTTTTCTTCCGCACTAATAACACCAATCTGATTATTCTAACATAAATCACATATATGACGGATAGTAAATCAGAAATGTTACATCTGTATGAAAATAAAAAAGAGGCTGTCTTAAAAGCAACAAGACAGCCTCTTTGAGAAAATAAATATCGTTTTATTTTACTTTTATAACTTTAATTTCAGTTCTTCTATTCATTTGATGTTGTTCTTCAGTACATGGGAAATTATTATAACATTTATTAATTAGTTTGGTTTCACCATATCCTTTTGCTGTAAGTCTCTTTTTATCAATTCCTTTTGAAACAATATATTTTACTGCCGATTCGGCTCTTTTTTGAGATAATATTGCATTGAAATAATCACTACCGCGTGAATCGGTATGAGAACTTAATTCAATACTGATATTAGGGTTATCTTTTAAAATTTGAACAATGTTATCAAGTTCTTTTGCTGCATCAGGCCTTATATCCGATTTATTATAATCGTAATAAATATTATTTACAATTATAGATTGGTCAATAACAATTTTATTCAATAGGATTTCAATATTTGCTGTATCATTTATTGCAACAGTGTAATTTGTTTTGTCTTCTGCTAAGACGCCATCTTTCATTGTATATGTAATAGTTTCTATATTTACACTATCGTTTCGAGTACCTTCTTTAATAGTAACGGTTTTAGTTTGCGTATAATAACCATCCTTAACTGCTGTAAACATATATGTTTTATTTATATCCAATTTCGATGTAAACTCTCCTTTTGAATCAGATTTTAATGAGTCAATAAATTCGTCTTCAATATTTTCGATTATAACTTGAATATTACTAATTGGATTTGTAATTGAACCGAATAGTTCTTTTGTTTTACCTTTTAATATAAGTCCTTCCGCTTTTTTGGTAATTAAATCAACATAAATGGTATCTCCATCAGTATTTTTAACTTTAATGGTTTTCGATTGTGTATTATACCCATTTTTCATTATGGAAACTACAAAAGGGGTAGTAAAATCAACACTTTCAGTAAATATTCCATTTTTATCAGATTTAAGAACTTTTTTATACTTACTTTCATCATTTTTAATTTTTACTTTTAGGTTGGTAAGTTCAACTAAGGAATTATCTTTTTGCAATTCAAATGTTCTTATAACAAGTATACGTTGTCTGTTAGGAATTAACGAATAAGAGTAAATATCATCTTCTCCAACTCCTCCATCTCTGTTTGATGAAAAGAAACCGGATTCATTTTGCTTAGTAATTAAAATTGAAAAATCATCTTTAGATGAATTTATGGGATATCCCATGTTTCTAGGACTCGACCATTTATTTTTACTGCCCTTAGTATAATAAATATCAAGTCCACCCATGCCTTTAATATTATCACTGGCAAAATATAATATCCCGTTATTATCAACATAAGGAAAAACTTCTTTACTATCCGTATTTATAGTGCTTCCTGCATTAACCGGGGTGCTCCATTTCCCATTCACCCATTCACAATAATAAATATCAGTACTTCCATATCCACCCGGCATATCTGACGAGAAGTATAAAGTTTTTCCGTCGGGAGATAGCGCCGGATGTCCTACAGAATATTCTGTATTGTTATACTCGAATGGCTTTATGTTTATCCATTTACCATTATCGTATTTAGCAGAATATATTTCCAAACGATTTTCATAACCGCTTAAGTCAAAATTATTATTCCAGTATGTAGGGTCATTATTGATTGGTGATTGTTTAACTTTAATGATTTTTGTCCGTGTGAAATATAAAGTTTTAGAAATACTATCATATGAAGCCTGACCATTATGAAAATCAGAGTTTAGAGAATCAATTAAAATAGGTTTTGCCGAAAGGGTTCCAATAATATTTCCACTAATAGAATAAATTTTCATAAAAGGATTTCCTGTCCATTCACAAATTTTATCGGTTCCTGAAGTACTCTGCCTGTCGGATGAAAAATAATATTCTTTACCGATTTTAATCAAACCAAATTCAGAATTAATAGAATTTAAAGATCCAATATTTTTAGCTTCAAAGAAAACAGAGTCGCCATCCATTCTTTCTATAGATTTCTGACAAGAGTTGACCCATTTTGTGATATTATTTTTTTCCGAAGGTTCAAGGTCAGAATATTTTAAAAATTCAGTTTTTGCTTCTTTGTATTTGCCATTTGATTTTAAAATTTTTGCATAAGTAAAAATATCGGCGTTAGTATAATTATTAGAAGTAATTAATTTTAACATCCATTCTTCTGCTGTTTTTGTATTTCCGGTCATCATGTAGCAATTAACCAAATCCCTTATTGCATAAGGTTTTGCAGCTGGAGTTTTCAGGTATTCATTATAAAGTTCAATTGCTTTTGAATATTCATAATTTGCTGCTGCTTTTTGCGCTTTCTGCAAACCCGATTGTGCAAAAACAGAAGTGCAGAAAACAGAAAGCAAAATGGATACTACAATATACCTGCTCATATTATAAAGTGTTTTCATATTTATCAGTGTATAATTTTATTAGAAATACCTAATGTTATTCATCTTCTTGATTGGAGTCTTTCCTGGAATAAAATATCCAAGAGAAAGTTCATGACTCATATAGTTTTTTAATACCGATGTTGTTATTGTATAAGCATATCCAATACGGAATTTATCATTTACATTATATTCTGTCATAATAACAAGAGCATCTCTTTTTTTGAGTGAATTAGTTAATGATTCATTTACCAGAAACATTGAACCGAATCGATATGTACATCCCAGCCAAAATTTTTGATTATATAGGAAGAATGCATTTAAGTCAATATTTGATGGCGATTTGTATGCATGTTTAAAAAGAAAACTGGGTTTAAATTTTAATTTAGGAAGAACATCAAAAACGTATCCGGAAGTTAAGTAATAATGCCGAACCTGATCAACATAATATGGTTGGTTTTTAAAAACATTAGCCAATAAATCTGCAACAGAAAAACCTGCATAAAAACGATCGCTATAAAAGAATAATCCTGTTTTAGCATCTAATAATATTTTATTTTCTAATGTTTTTGGAACTGCAGGGTCGTCCTGGGTTGTAGTGGTTAACTTAGTTCCATCAATAGAAAAATTTGAAGCTCCAACTGCAAGACCTAAAGCAAGTTTATATTTTGCATTTACTTGTAATTTATAAGAGTAACTACCAAAAATACTTTGCTGAGATTGTGCTCCTATTTTATCGTTCACAACATGTATTCCAAGACCTACTTTATTTGTAAAAGGCCCCTCGATACCAATTGATTGTGTTGTGGGAGAACCATCAAGTCCTGCCCATTGTTTTGATATGATAGCATTTGCATTGATTATTTCTTTTGTCCCGGCATATGCAGGATTGATAACCAATTCATTAAAAATGTATTGATTGTATTGCGAATTTTGCTGTGCATAGCTAGATGCTGCTATCAGAAATAGGATTGAAATATAGCGAATTCGTTTCATATATATTATTTTTTATTTTTCAGATTAACGCATTATAGTAATATATCCTTTGTAGGTATTTTCTTCTTTACACATTGTTACTTTTAAGTAGTAGAAATAAGTTCCTTCACTTAAATTGTCGCCATCCCAGGTATTTTGATATCCTTTTACAGAATATACTTCATTACCCCAGCGGTTAACAATAATTAACTCATTATCGGGGTAAAGTTCAATATTTTTGATTTCCCACTTATCATTTATTCCGTCACCATTTGGAGAGAATGTGTTAACAATACCTATTGGTTCAATAATATCGCTTGATAGAACTATAGCACTTGTTGATTTTAAGCATCCATTTATAGCTGTAACTGTAACAGTATATGTACCGGGACACAAATTACTTATTGATGAAGTGGTCATTTGGTTACTCCATAAATAAGAATTAATAGGTACAGTACCTGTATCAGCCATAGTAACACTTCCGTCGCAGGAAGCACAATTACTTGTGTTTGTTGCAGACAAAGAATAATCAGGCAATGGATTAACTGTAATGGTTTCACAGATTGAAGCAGTACAGCCATTGGTTGCCGTAACGGTTACACAGTAACTGGTTGTAATATCAGGAATAACAGTAATAGCAGAATCCGTTTCAACTGGTGTAGTGTTCCATTCATATGTATCTCCACCAGATGCTATTAGTGTTACAGCTGCGCCTTCACAAATAATATTATCAGAAGCTACAATGCCAGGAATTGCTGTATTAACAACAACCATTACAGAAGCAGAATTTGTACAACCATTTGATAATTCAGTTACTGTTACCGAATAAGGAGTACTGGTTATAGGACTTACAGTAATGCAAGCCGTTGCATCTCCTGTATTCCAGATATACACATCACCACCTGAAGCGCATAAGTTCATGGTGTCTCCTAAACATATTATTGGTGTTGAAGGATTAAAGCTAATAGTTACAACATCGATGATAACTACAGCAAAACCTGTCATAGTAACAGAGCAAGATGTTGCAGTATCTGTTGCAATAATAGTGTATGTCCCAGCTGTTGTTTGATTTCCAAATGAAATAGATGAACCTGTTCCCATAATTGGTACACCAATAGGACCTCCATTATTTAACTGATAACTTACTCCTATCTGAGAACCACTTAATCCTACAGGAACACCATTACCACCCGAACAATAATGGCCTCCACCAGTAACTGTAAATAAATTAGGTAAAGGATGAACAGTAATATTATAAACTGTTGCTGCACTTGCATTACAACCATTTGCATCAGTATAATTAACACTTACTGTTTGATTACCTGCTGTATTCCAGGTTATAGTAATTGTGTTACTAGTATTTGTTCCACCTCCTGTTACAATAGCTCCAGTAGAAACGGTCCAATCATAATTGGTCATACCTGTTTGAGTTGTATAAGTATTGCCTGTTGAGCCAATACAAACAGAATTGGGACCTGTTATAGTAGGAACAGGTAAAGGATTTACCGTTACATTATAAACTGTTGCAGATGTAGCTGTACATCCAAAACTATTTGAGTAATTTACTGATACTGTTTGAGCGCCTGCTGTATTCCATGTAACAGATACTGATGTATCAGTAACAGTGCCTCCAGCAGTAACAGTGCCTCCAGCAGAAACATGCCATTCATAATCTGTCATTCCGCTTTCTGTAATATATATTCCGGAATCACCAAGACAAATAGAATTCGGACCAGTAATGGTAGGTACAGGTAAAGGATTCACATCAACAGTGTAAATAGTTGCAGTTGCTGCATCACAGCCAAAAATATTTTCATAATTAACACTTACAGTTTGTGCTCCAGCAGTATTCCATGTAACTGTAATGGAATTGGTACCAGTCCCGGCAGTAATAGTGCCACCAGCAGAAACAGTCCAAATGTAATTATCCATTCCGGCTTCAGTAATATAGATATTTCCAGTAGTACCGGCACAAATTGAATCAGGTCCGGTAATAGTAGGCACAGGTAAAGGATTAACGGTAACATTAAGCACTGTAGCAATACTTGCAGTACAGCCATTAATATCGGTATAATTAACACTTACAGATTCTGCACCAACAGTATTCCATACAATAGTAATTGTACTATTTGATGAAGAACCAATAATAGAACCACCTACAACATTCCATACATAGTTTGACATTCCATTTTCAGTAGAATATATTCCTGTATCGCCTTGACAAATTGTAATAGGTCCAGTAATAGTAGGTACAGGTAAAGGATGAACAGTAACATTATAAACAGTAGCTCCAGTAGCAGGACAACCAAAACTACTGGTATAGCTTACGCTTACAGTTTGAGCACCGGCAGTATTCCATGTAACCGTAATTGAATTAGTACCCGAACCGGCGGTAATAGCGCCACCAGCTGATACAGCCCAATTGTAATTTTGCATACCTGCTTCAGTAGTATATACATTCCCAGTTGAACCTATACATGTTGAGTTTGGACCGGAAATAGTAGGTACGGGAATTGGATTAACAGTAACATTATAAACAGTTGCATTTGTAGCTGTACAACCAAAACTATTTTCATAATTAACAGTTACAGTTTGAGCACCTGCAGTATTCCATGTAACCGTAATTGAATTAGTACCAGCACCAGCAGTGATTGCTCCACCAGCTGAAACGGTCCAAACATAATTTGTCATTCCGGCTTCAGTAGTATATACATTTCCTGCTGTACCTGCACAAATTGAATTAGGTCCTGAAATAGTTGGATTTGGAACAGGATTCGTTGTTATAGTAACACTTCCCAACATGTTGTTAGTACATCCTGTAATAAGATTGGTTGCAACTACAGTATATGTTCCAGCATCAGAGTAATACCCAAAATTGATTGCAGAGCCAGTACCAATTACATTACCCACAGATGGCGGTGTAGCATTTAAAATTAAATCATAAGAAATTCCTGATTGAGAGTTATCTAAACCAATTAGTAAACTATCATTTGCACATATTGTACCACCACCCGTAACATTAAATTGTAAAGGTATTGGGTTAATAATAATGATAATAGTATTTGAGAAACCAATACATCCTGAAGGATCGGTAGCTTTAACCCATACAGAATCACCAGCATTTAAAGTACAGGAATTATAAATATTAGAAACACCATTTTGAACAGAAGTTCCATTAACATAAAAATCATAGGTAGAGAAAGAAGGAGAAGCAGTTAAAGTAACACAATCATTTGAACATATAGTATCATTTGGACTTGCAGAAAGTGTAAGAACAGTAGTATTATTGTTTAATGTTTCACTGGCTTTTGCAGTACAACCGTTTGCATCAGTAACAGTAACGGTATATATATCAGCGCAAAGACCTGTTATTATTTGTGTAGTTAGAGTATTGCTCCATTCATAATTATAAGCAGGTACACCACCTGATACATTGGCTGTCATTGTACCGTCACATAAACCACATGTTGGTATTGATGAAGTTATACCAACTGATAGGGTTGGGCTTATAGTAAGTGTTACATCATCTGTTGCTGTACATCCTAATGCGTCTGTAATAGTAACAGTATATGTGGTAGTTGCTGTAAAACAAGCTTCCGGATTGGCAATATCTGTAAAATTTAATCCTGTTGCAGGACTCCAGCTGTATGAATAAGGAGATGTTCCTCCACTTGCAGTTAGTATTCCTCCAATAGTTTTACAGCTGCTGCTACATACAATTGTGTCATTTCCTGCATCGGCAATCAATTGCGGGTTGACAGTAAGATATACTGAATCAATAGCGGTACAGCCCAATGCATCCGTAACGGTTAAAAAATATTCAGTACTTAAAGTCGGACAAACCTCAGGGTTTGCTTCTGATGATGAAAAACCAGATGGTACACTTTCCCAATTATATATATATGGTCCTGTTCCTCCTGAACCTGTTGGGGAACCTCCAATATTAATACAGTCATTATAGCATAAAGTAGCAGGTAAGCCTGCTTCAGCAAATACTTGTGAACCAACAGTTACTGTTGCTGTTGCAGAAGATGTACAACTATTTCCATCGGTAACAGTAACTGTATATACAGTGGTTACTGTAGGGCAAGGGGTAATTGTGGCAGTAGTCTCATTAGTACTCCATACATATGTGAGTGGAGGTGTACTTGAACTAATTACAGTTAATGTAGCACAACCGCCATAACATAAAGTAGTGTCTTTTTGTATTGAAGGGGGTGTAGGAACGTTAACTGTAACACAAGCAGGTGCAGTACATGTATTCTTATCAGTAATTGTTACACAGTAGTTGGTAGTTGTAGTTGGCCAAGCTGTTGGATTTGCGATTGTAGTATTACTTATATTAGTAGCAGGACTCCATGAATATGAAAAAGGAGCATCTCCACCGGTTTGAGTAGCTGCAAGCTGGGTAGTAGCGCCTATACAAATTGATGGCGGGGTGGCTGTAGCCGTAGCTGTCATTGAAATAACTCTAACAGTAACTTTTTTTGTTTTAATACATCCTGTTGAAGTATCATATGCTAAAGCCCAATAATCAGTATTAACTGTAGGGCAAACATTAATAGTAAGAGGAGCTGAAGCTGGACCAGAAGCTAATTCGGGACCTGAAACGTAACCTTCATACCAAATCAATCCATCTGAATCTCCTGAAGAACAAGTGATGTTAACACAATTTCCAAGACATACTTTTTGGTCAAGAGAAACAGTTATATGTGGAATTGGGTTGACAACAACAAGAATCGTATCAGTTGTAGAATTTGAAGCATTATCAGTTACTTGACAAACCACAACATATGAACCAATAGCATTTGCTGTAAATGTTGTCATCTGTGTGTTATTTGGAGATAATTGTCCTACATCTCCACTCCATAGAAAAGTGTAGGGTGATGTTCCACCTGTAACTACTACATTAAAAGTCATATAATCATCTATTCCGCAGAGAGAAACAGTATCTAATGGAGTCCCATTTACTTCAATGTTGGCTGTTAATGATGATTGAGCATATATAAATGCAGAACAGCAACATAATAAAAAAGTGGATAATAATTTCTTCATATATTTTTGAAAATTTATTAAATGGTTAACATTCAAGATTATAGTACAAAATCAATATGTGTTATACGTTACTTTTTGAAAAGTGTTTAAAAAATTTGAGAAAATTTGAAAAAAGATTTTTTATCTTATGCATAATTAACTTCGTAAAATTAATAAAAAAAAACATTGATGTCCGAGAAAAAATAGGCAAGCATACCCAAAGTTATTGATATACTT
>DAOQAK010000080.1 GCA_035353855.1 Bacteroidales bacterium
CTAAAAACCTAAACTCTTTTGAAAAATATGTCTAACTTATAGGGGGTTAAGACATTTCATGTGATAAAAGTAGAATGAATAAATAAAAAGCAGATTAAGAAGGAATTAATATTTGATAAAGAAAATTAAGTTTAGGTTTCAATAAATTAAAATTCATAATTATATTTTTTAATAAAAGGTAAAAATAATTCGCGGGCGGAGCCGAAGGCTCCGCCCGCGATAATGATGGAAAGCAGATAATATATTTGTTTTACGATTTCTTAAAACAATCCTTTTGAAGTTTTTTCCGATTTGCGTTCAATATTCTTTTCGGTTTTATTTACCGTTTTACCTTTATTGAAACGATAGGTCAATTCAAACATCACAATGTTTTTCAAAATACTTATGTCGTAAAGTTTGGTTTCGGAATATGCTCCGGAATGAATGTAATTCCCTTGTTTGAAGTCAACACCCCAGGTAATAGGAGTAAAGTATACAAGCATTACACTCAATCTTTTCTTGAAGAAAGGTTGTTGTACAAACAGTATCCAGAAATCGTTGTTCCACATATTGTATCCTTGTGCTGTGATATATTTGCATAAACCGTTCTGATATTGAAAACCTGCAACACTTCCCGATTTTTCGTTTACATAAACCAATTGGTGCGACATGCTCATATCGTTTACATTATTTGTATAGCCTGCATATTCAATACTGCTATTGTAAAGGTTAACACTTGACTGAAGGAAAAGGCTTTTGCCAAACGGAACAGTCAGGTTTGCTTCAACTCCGTAGTTTTTATATTTACCAGAATTATGATAACTGTATTCGAATATGCTGTCGTTTTTCAATGAACCTGTTTCGGTAATATAATTGTTTGAGAAATGGAAGTATGGCTCAATGGTCAGCAAACCTCCGAGAATATTGCTCTGTAGAGAAATCTTATGTGTTACATCAGGACGTAATGATGGATTTCCGGTTCGTATGCTGTTCTGATCAATCACGTATGTAAAAGGATTGGTCTGGCTTATACTGGGGTAATTACTTTCCGAACGGTATTTTAATTTAAAGTCGACAACTTTTGAAGCTTTATATTTTAAATCGGTATAAGGTTGAAAAATGATATATGAATTCTTTTGCCCGTCAGCATTGGGTGTGCTGGTTTCTACTGCTAATCCTGCTTTTGCGCTTAACTTTTTACTTCCCTGCCATGCATAGTATGAGAAAAATTTATGACGTGTATCGGTATAATTGAAATCGGAAACGGTTGATTCTACAGTATATTCATTATTTTGATTTTGCCATGTGTTTCCGTAACCTAACTCTATACTTGAACTATTGCTGAAAGTATGAGTGTAATCAATATTAAGCGCTGTGCTGTTTTTGTCATTCGTTCCGTTTTCTATTCTTTTTATGATGGAATTTTCTTTGTAATTATTTATGTACTCTTCATGATAATTTGAGAATGTGAAATTTGAATTCAGCGAATTTTTATCATTATATTTTGCAGTATAAAATAAAGTGTTGTAATTACTGTTGCTCGATGTTTTATTAATTCCCTGGCTTAAAAAGTTATTGAATACATTTTCATTCATTAAATAATCAACATTATAATTTTCTTCTGTTATATTTTTTGAAAGAGGTGATACAGAATAATTACTTTCAAAGCTGATTGTATGTTTTGGATTCAGGTAATAGTCGGCTCCAACGGTGTAGTCGCTGCTGAACTGATGCATGGTAGCGTTCATGTCGTTCTTGTCAATAGGATTTTTGTCGATAGTTAAACCGCTCGAATATTCCTGCCTGTCGGTTGCTTGCAAATTGAAATTATTTAGGTTGCTTCCAAATTTACCATAAACATTTATCTTGTTGTAAACATAGTTTATAGTTCCGTTAGCACCATTCTGAATGAAAAGATAATCGGAGTTTTTTGTGTCAGGGTCAAGCATGAATCTATCATATAAGAATACTTCAGTACCCTGATAATCTTTTTTTTAAAATAATATTTATAACTGCCGAGTATCCTTCCAGTGCATAGCGTCCTCCCGGGTCACGGATAACCTCAATTTTTTTCAAACGTTCAGGAGAAATATTTTTAATGTATTCCTGGTCTTTTTCAAGTCCGTCAACCAGTATTATAACTTTTGAATCATTGTCAACTTTTATGGTATTACTGTACCTGTCAAGTTCAACACCATTTAGCTTAGTAAGTACATCGCGTGTGGTAGTTGCACCTGCTTTTAATTTGTCGGTTACGATCTGAACATCTTTATCAATAAGGTTTTCGTGCGATTCGCCTTTAACTGTGAAACCTTTTAAAACATTTTCGTTAGGATTTAACTTATAAACTCCAAGGAATTTATTTTCTGTAACCATCATCATTTCGGTAGTGTCGCTTGCATAACCCACATAACTTAGTAAAAAATAATATTGACCTGCTTCGAGCGAAACATTGAAAAATCCATTGTCGTCGGTAACTGTTCCGGTTATCAGACTGTCTTTTGAATTAAAAACTGATACAGAGCAGAATTCCAAAGCTTTTTTTGTTTGGTTATCTTTTACTTGTCCTGATATATCTAAAGTGTTTTTTGCGGATAGTATGTTGCAGCTTAGAAATATAATGCCGGCAAAAATTATTATTCGTTTCATGATTTATGTTTTAATGATGTTATTAAAATTCTTTGTATTCATCAGATTTGTTTATATGACGATTGACTATTATAAAAAGTTACTTGTGATTTTATTTATAATCAATGTCACCTAAATTTCTCATATTTGCATTACTGTTGAATTATGAAGAAACTAATTAAATACATGATTTCATTTATTAAAGATGATTTTAATATCTGGAGTTATGGTATTGCTTTTATATTTCTTGTTGCTGCAATCGGGTATAATTATTCAGTAGATTTTGAGCATAAAGTACTGGATAGTTATTGTAAGAAACCACCTTTGGGTATGGTTTTTTATTTTCTTTTTTATGCAGGTATATATTATCTAATGGTTTTACAAAAAACTTTTTCAGAAAATGTACAATATATTATTACCAAAAAAAAATTCTGGCTGAAAAGTTTTTTCTTTCTTTTACTATTGTCTACTGCTGTTGGATTTCCCATATTTGATAAGTGGGCAAACTCGTATAATGGTTTTGAAAACTATTACCTAAGTAAGTTAGCAGGAAATCTTCGTTTTGTGATTGTATTTATCATTCCGTTAATTATTATATGGAAATTCTTTGATAAAAAAACTGAAAATTTGTATGGACTGACATTAAAGCATTTTAATGCAAAACCTTATTTCATGATACTTCTCTTAGTACTGCCTTTGGTTATTGTTGCATCATTCCAGCCTGATTTTATACGGATGTATCCTAAATTCAAACCATGGTTCCCGCAAGGTGATGTATTTGGATTATCGCGTTTTCAGATGAGTGCAATTTATGAAGTTACTTATGCTTCGAATTTTATAATGATCGAATGGTTCTTTCGTGGTGCATTGGTTATAGGTATGGTGGCTATAATGGGACGGCATGCCATATTACCTATGGCTGTAACTTATTGCAGCCTGCATTTCGGGAAACCAATGGCAGAATGTATCAGCTCATTTTTTGGTGGATATTTTTTAGGGATAATTGCAATGTATACTCGAAGTATTTTTGGTGGTTGTATTGTCCATCTGGGAGTGGCTTTGTTAATGGAAGCAATGGCGATGATTCAGTATTATTTCATAATGGGAAAATAAATTTCAACTACATAGCATAATTTTCTAAGCTTAATTAACGTCAATAGTTCAAATGGTGTAAACTTGGAATTGAATACTAAGCCCTTTATATTTCCATCATTCGTGTTATCAGTGAAAATTATTATTTATTAATTGATGTTACGCAAAACCCAAAATAAAATTTTAAAAACTTTAATTAATAAGGATTTTAAGAGTATATGCCGTAGGCATAACCGCTTGGTAAAATATAAAATCACTATGAAGTTGTGTGCTGTAGGCACAACCCAATTAGCTGAACGTGCTTGAAAGCTATATAGTCTTGAAAGTTTAGTACCTACGGTACAATAATAAGTAAGTTGTACCTTTCTTTACCAAGCTGTTGTCCCTAACAGGACATAATAATAATAAAATAATGTTGTTTCGATATAAATAATGATTTTGCGTAACATCTGTTATGAAATCATAAAACTTCTCATCGATATTGAACCGTATTGAATTCCTTCGTATGTAAACTTAAGCATTTCATTTTTTTGTTTCATGCCTAAAATAGTAAGCATTGGGATGTAATGGTCGAAAGCAGGTATGGCATGTTTTATTTCATATCCCAGTGAATGTGGAGCAGTCAGCGATTTTATATCATTGTTTATTAAATTTTTTTTTAATTCTTCATCAGCTATTTTTGCCCATTCAAAAACTTCTGCATCGCGGCTTTCCCAATTAATGTCGCGTAAATTATGAACAAGATTGCCACTGCCAATAATCAATACATCTTCGTCGCGAAGGTATGCCAGCTTTTTCCCGTTTTCATAAAGTTGTTTTAGCGGAGCATATAAATCAACACTCATTTCAAAAACAGGAATGTTTGCATCCGGATAAATATGTTTTAGTAATGTCCATGCTCCATGGTCAAGTCCATAAGAGGAATCGATATTGAAATCATCAGGAAATTTTTTTGCAATACTTTTTGCAATTTTAGGAGCTCCTTTACAGGGATATGATATTTTATATAATTCATCAGGGAAGCCGAAAAAGTCGTATATCATTTGTGGTTCATTTGCTGTGCTAAAAAATGTTCCCCTTGTCATCCAGTGAGCGCTGATTACTATTATTGCTTTGGGTTCAGTTAGAATTTTGCCGAGATATTTAAGATGTTTTGTAAAACTGTTATCTTCAACAACATTGTTGGGAGAACCATGTCCTATGAATAATGCAGGCATTCTCATATATATCTGTTTGATGTTTGAAATTCAAAATTAAAGAATAAAATTAAAAAGAAACTTTATTAATTTTGAAAAAAATGACACCATGCAACAAATAGAAATTTTATTACCTGCCTTTAACAGGGGGTATCATTTGATTACCGATATTATTCTGAAACATTTGCCCGAATTACCAACAACAGGACTTTTAAATATATTTATTCAACACACCTCGGCAGGAATTACCATCAATGAAAATTTCGATTCAAGTGTAAGAAAAGATTTTGAATCATTCTTTAATAAATTAATACCTGACGGAAGTCCTTATTTCATTCATGATTCGGAAGGTGATGACGATATGCCCGCTCATTTAAAAACATCAATTATCGGGCAATCACTTACAATTCCAATCACAAATAGAAAATTAAATCTGGGTACATGGCAGGGAATCTACCTCTGCGAGTTCAGGAATAATGGGGGAAAGAGAAAGTTAGTTATTTCAATTTATAGTTAATAAATAACTGGTAAAACTCATTAGAGAAATTAAAAATTTAATTCCAAGCTCCAACCCCCAAATACAAAATCGATAATATTTTTTAAGAATTCGGATATAGTATTTTATTTAAATTTATTCCTAGATTAAATGACCATAGCCTGTTTCTAACCAATAAATATTCAGTACGTACAGGTTTTAAGATATCTGTACTGGCTTCGAAATCGACCCAGATTGTATTACGTATTTCTACTCCAATGGCGCCAAGCACACCCACATCAAAACGTTTATAATGTTGATAACTATACATATTATTCGAATTGTCATAATAATTATCAATGTTTTTATTTAAAAGAAAATCTGTCCTAAAGCCAACTTGAAGATAAGGATTGATATTTGCTTTATTCATATGGATTTTTCCTGTGATATCAAGGTTTAAATAATCGAAAGTATTTTTATTGCTGTAATTTTTTTGTTCATTATATATATCAAGTGTTTGTATTGGTTCGATAAATCCTTTACGACAATAACCTAGCTTTAATAATGCGTTTAAATGATTAAAGTATTGTTTTTCAGCAAATGCACTAATACCCATTGTATATAAGTTATTCCATTGATACCGACTGCTGCTTTTCTCAGAAGGTTCTCTTAAAACCTGGTTGGCAACGTTGAACTTAGGGTTAATGCCGTACTTAATCTTTTGCCCATTTACAAACGAAATGATACATGTTGTAATAATCAATACACAAATTGTTTTTTTCATAATTTTATTTTTTTAGGTTAAACAATATAAAGAGTGTATCAATTTATTCATAGAATATTTTTCCTTGCTTAACGAGATAGGAAGAATATTATTGCGAATGGAAAATTATTATATAAGAAAAATCACTTATTGATTTTTGGATTGGTAATCAGAATTCTTAAATTAAAAATCAAAATCACTTTAAATTAAGTTTCACGTTTAGTTCTTTAGTAGTTTGTCCTTCATACCAGTCGCCATCGCCATTGGTGAATTGTGGATTCTGAAAAGATATTGTTGTGTCCAGATTTTGGTAGCTGCCGTTGTCTGTACTGTCAACATCTTTGAAATGCAATGTGAATGTTTGATTTTCGGGAAAAGCATTCATGATAAGTATATAATTTCCGGCAAGATCACTGTAAACTGAATCTTGTGAAACCACTTTTATGTTTTTAATTTTTGCACCTGTACTGTCGGATGCGATACAACCTTTAACAATAAAATCTGCATTAGGACATCCATATTCTGCCTGAATACCACCTCCGTTATTTTTATCACATGACGATAAAATTCCTAATGCGCTTAATAATAATACAAGAAGGGTATTATATTTTTTGAGAAAGTATTTTTTCATTTTAGTATTTTTTATAAAGGTATATATTTTTGTAAAAGTGTTGGATTCATTGTTAAATAATCTTAACTAATTATTTAGAACAATTCTTGATAATGATTTTATTAAATTGTACCTTTGTTTAGAAATTTTAATTCGATGGACTTAAAAAATATAAAACGGGTTGAATTGAAAGTTGATGGCATGGGCTGCACCAATTGTGCATTGGGAATTAAAAAGCAATTGGAAAAAGAAGGCTTTCATGATGTGAATGTTGATTTTGCATCGGGTGAAGTTAATTTTTCTGATGCTGATAAAACCCTTGTGCAGAAAGCGATTCAGAAAATTCAGTCGATGGGATATACGGTGCTTGAAGATGTGCATGGCGAAAAAAAAAACTTCCTGACCATTGAAGTTGAATTTATTGTTTCGTTGATATTTACATTGCCTTTACTGGTAGCAATGTTCTTGCCTTTTCATTTTTTGCATCAACCGGTTTTTCAGTTGGTGCTTTCAATCCCTGTATTTCTGATTGGTTTATGGCATTTCGGACGCAGCGCATTTCAATCACTGAAATCGGGTGTGCCGAATATGGATGTGTTGATTATACTTGGCGCAACGGCTTCTTTTATTTATAGTTTATATGGAACCATTTTTAATTTAGGTCATGATTACCAGTTCTACGAAACCACAGCAAGCATTATAACTTTAATCTTGTTGGGAAATCTTCTGGAGCATCGTTCTGTAAAGCGCACTACATCTGCAATTGATGAATTGGTGAAACTTCAGAAAATAAAAGCTAAAAAAATAATTATTTCTGAAGATGCTGAAAATATTGAAGAAATTGATGCATCAAAAATTAAAAACGGTGAACGTTTTTTAGTAAATACAGGTGATAGAATCCCAACCGACGGCACAATATACTGGGGTCATGGCAGCATTGATGAATCGATGATTTCGGGAGAAAGTATTCCTGTTGATAAGACAAAGAATGATAATGTTGTTGGCGGCACAATTCTTTTAAATGGAAGTATAAAAATAATTGCAACTGCAACAGGTAAAGATACTGTGCTTTCTCAGATTATCGAAATGGTTAAGCGTGCCCAGCAAGACAAACCTCGCATGCAAAATCTTGCGGATAAAATTTCTGCCATATTCGTTCCATTGGTTGTTGGAATTTCAGTAATTACTTTTTTGATTTCATTTTTATTTGCAGGTGTTTCATTTCAATCATCGCTCATGCACAGCATTGCGGTTTTGGTTATTGCCTGTCCGTGTGCATTGGGATTAGCTATACCAACCGCAGTAATCGTAGGGATTGGACGTGTGGCAAAAAACGGAATATTAATAAAAGGTGGAAGTACACTTGAAAAATTTTCTGAGATAAAACAAATTGTTTTTCATTAGTGTCCGACTAAATTTTAAAACAATTTAAATTGATAAACAGGAACGGCA
>DAOQAK010000081.1 GCA_035353855.1 Bacteroidales bacterium
GGTTAAAATTGCTGCTATAAAAATTCTTTTGAAAAAAATTTAAACAGGCTCTTATAATTCGAATTATAATCTAATTTTGTTTTACTAATACAAATTCATGACAACCACCAAATACACCGATAAACACTGGATAGTTGATATGCTTTCAAAAGCATTCATCGATAACAAAAGCGTAAACACGGTTGCTAAAAATAAAAAAGCTATCCCTGTTCTGATGGAATATTGTTTCGTAAATTCATTTTATGATGGATTCGTTTTTGTCAACAAATCAAGAACAGCAGCAGCTTTATGCAAAGTATACGGAAAAGAGAAATTCCATTTACAAAAAATATTCGTGATGTTAAAACTAATATTTAAAGGAATAGGATTAACTAAAATTGGATTCAATATAAAAAGAGAAAATTTAATTAATGCGCAACGAAGCGAAAAAGAATATTTACATGTATCATTTATTGGCGTAGAACCCGGAAATCAGGGCAAAGGTCTGGGCGGTGAACTCATTCAAGAAATCATTGAACATTCAAAAACCCTGAACCTGCCTGTTTATCTTGAAACTTCAACATTAATTAACCTGCCTTTTTATAAAGCTCATGGTTTCGATAATTTTTATACTTTAAAAAATATTTACGATTATGATTTGTTTTTCTTCAAACACCGGAATTAATCATTAAAATAATTTTATCTAATACCGATTGTAAAGATGTTATACTCATTCTTATCAGGTTTGCAAAGGCAAAACTGTTTAGAACGAGTTATACCATAGAGAATACAAAAAATATTTTGCAAAACTCTTTTCTGTCGGTATATTTAAAGTTTAAAAAATTCTATATTTGTTTTAAGTAAGTCTTTTAATAATTTATTTCATTTATGGAAAAACAAATTTTATTAAAATATTTTATTGCATTAATATTAATAATCACATCCATTCACAGGAATGCACGTTCACAGGAAACAGGTATTTTGACTGATAACCGCGACGGGCAAACATATAAAACAGTTACTATCGGCAAGCAAACATGGATGGCTGAAAATTTAAACTATGTTACAGCTCATGGGAGCTGGTGCTATAATAACGACAGTAATAATTGTAAAATATTTGGCAGGCTTTATAACTGGGAGACAGCAAAAACAGGCTGTCCTTCGGGATGGCATATTCCAACAAAAGGTGAATTCGATTCCCTGGTAAGTTATTTAGGTGGTGAAGAAATTGCAGGCGCCAAACTAAAATCAGATTCGTATTGGGCAACAAAACACGATTCCATTTCAGGATACGCGCACGTAGCTGATTGCGCACATGGAAACATGGAAAAACATGATTCAGTTTTTATAAACAGCAGTAACTTCAATGGTTTGCCCGGTGGCGGTTACTATATAGGAAACGTTTTTGACTACCAAGGAATTTGGGCTTGCTGGTGGTCAATATCCGTTTACAATCCTTACAAAGCTTATTATTTTAATATTTTCGACAGATCTACTGAATGTGGTTTAAATATAGCTTTCAACACCAATGGCTTTTCTGTACGCTGTATAAAAGACTAAATCATTTTTTAATTCTTGCAAAAAAATAAAATAAATATTGAAGACCTTCTCCCCGACACCGGGAAACTTACCGCAATTCATGCAGCAAATGTTGCTATGAAAAAAACGGAACTCATCCCCGAAATTTTAAAACTTGCATTCATCGATAAGCACCCTATTTCGGTAAGAGCAGCAAATACTATAGAAATCATTGATTCGGAAAATCCCGGATTAATTGAACCGTATTATAATAAAATCATAAATGGTTTGGTAAAATTTAAAACTAGCGGAGTAAAACGTTGCCTGCTGAAAATATTTACCCGTCATACTAATTTAAAAAACGAAAAACAGTTATGCATCCTCATAAATTATTGCTTTGAAAAGCTTGCGAATACTGAAGAAGATGTTGCCATAAAAGTTTATGCATTACAAATACTTTATGATTTTTCTGAAAAAGAACCGGATATTAAAAATGAATTAATTTTGGCAATTAAAGATCAGCTTCCAAAAAATTCAGAAGCATTTAAAAATTACGGGAATAAAATTATAAAAAAGCTTAACAAGGAAATTATTTCAAATCAATTGTATACTCGTTCTTATTAAATTTGCAAAATGTGATTAGAACGAGTTATACCGATAGGAAAAAATTAGCAAGAAATAATTTTGCAGTTGTCGCGGAAACTTGTTCCGTATCGGTATAACAAATAATATTCTTTAGTCGTCATAAAACATATTAATTCAAAAAAATAAAAAAATGAAAACACATTTTATTCTTCAGAAAAACTTGATTTTAGGGGTTATCCTTGCCTCATTCATTACTATAGCTGGCTGTATCAATGGTTTAAATTTCGAAAAGGGAAATGGCAAAATCGTTAAACAGCAAAGAACAATAACTTCATTCAGTTCTATTGAAATTTCAGGCGCTTACGAAGTTTATTTGACCCAGGACACGGCTCCTTCATTATCGGTAGAAGCAGATGAGAACCTGCAGTCATTAATTATCACAAAAGTTGAAAGCAATACATTAATAATAAAGAACAAGGAAAACATCCATGGATCAAAACCAATCAAAGTTTTTGTGAATACGAGTGAAATAAAAAATATCGACATTTCAGGTTCTGTAGATTTAAAAAGTACAGACAATTTTAAAACGAATGAACTCAACATTGATATCAGCGGGCTTGGTAATATTGATATGAAAGTTGAACTGCAAAAACTTTCAATCGATTGCAGTGGTTCCGGAAATATTAATTTAAGCGGAACTGCCGACAATGTAAACGCTGAACTATCAGGTGCCGCCAACATTTATGCCTATAACCTTACAGCAAAAACATTTACACTCTCAAGCTCTGGTGCAGGTAAAGCAAATTTAAATGTTACCGACAAACTGGATATAGAAACATCGGGAGCTTCCACTGTGAATTACAAAGGTAATCCAAACATTAATCAGCGCACATCAGGTGCCAGCAGTATTCATAAAGTTGAATAGCTGTAAATTTTATTTTCATAAATCGTCTTCTATTAATTATAGGATTACTGCATCCTATAATTTTATTACCTTGCAGCGCTTTTAAAAATCGTATGCAAGAAGAAAATAAAATTTTAATTCTCGGAATGGGAAATGATATTCTGACGGATGATGGTATTGGTATAAAAATCACAAAATTTTTAGAAAAAAATTTTCCTTTCCCAAATATTGTTTATGATACACTTTCGCTTGGCGGCCTTGAGATCATTGAATACATCAGGGAATTCAAAATGGTTATCATTATCGATGCTATAAAAACACTGAACGGTATTCCGGGAACCGTTTACCAATTTATTCCTGATGACTTTAAAGAAACCACGCATCTTTCAAACATTCATGATGTTTCTTTTCTTACTTCGTTAAAACTTGCTAAAGAGCTTGATATTACTACACCTGAGAACATCCATATTATCGCGGTCGAAATAATTGAAGACATGATATTCAGTGATGAGTTTACACCACTGTTACAGGAAAAATATCCTGAAATTTTAAAAGAAGTAACTGAGATGGTAGAAGGGTTATTAAAAAAATAACCCTTGCCATATAAAAAGCAAGGGTTCATAAAGTAAGGATCAAAACTTACTTTTTTTCATCCAGCCCGGCAAAAGCTAATGCAGCTCCAGCCAATGCAGTATCTTTCAATAAACCCATCATTGCCATCTGCGCCATTTCACCACCTGCAATTACGCCGGGAAGATGAACAAAAAGAACAAAAACAACTAAAACACCTGCTAATAGCATACATGCAAGTTTTGTTTTAACCTGTATGATAATACTAATAGCTGCTAACACAAAACCTAATCCCGATAAATAAACCCAAAAAACACCACCAGGAATGAATGAAGGAACAATTCCTGCCATTGCATTTGCATTTATAAAATGAAATATCCCAAATATAAAAAAGGGAATTGCAAAAAGAACACGAGCTAATATGAATGTTATGAATTTCATTTTTTAATCTCCTTTAATAATTGATCTCAAAACAAATTTAAATACGCAGGCAATACAAAAGCAAACTAAATGTTGTTAAAATAAAATAACAGTCGCTGCTTACTATACTCGTTCTTATCAAGAATGCAAAAGCAAATTTGATTATAACGAGTTATACCGTAAAGAAAACAAAAAATATTTTTGCAAAACTCTTTTCTGTCGGTATATAATATCTTAATTATATTTTGTAAAATTGTGTTCACAATAAATTAAAGAAATGACAACAAAAGATAAAGCCATAAAATATTTTAATGCGGATTATAATTGTGCTCAATCGGTATTGATTACATACTGCGAAAATTTCGGAATTAATAAAGATATAGCAGCAAGCCTTTCATCTGGCTTTGGAGGCGGTATCGCACGAATGCAGGAAACATGCGGCGCCATTATAGGCGGAATAATGGCATTAGGTATTGCCTTCAATAAACCAGGAGAAGACATTGCTGAAAACAAAGAAAAAGTTTATGCTATTGTAAATCATCTTGTGAAAAATTTTAAAGAAAAATACAACACCATAAAATGCAGCGAACTCTTAAACTGCAACCTGAATACAGAAGAAGGAAAAAAATTTTATAAAGAAAATCATTTGCAGGAAAAAATTTGTGGAAATTGCATCAAAGAAGTGATCAACATTCTTGATGAACTTATTGAAAAAAATAAAATATAATCCAATGGAAATACATAAACCAAAAACCTTACTGGAGTTAAAACAACTTCGGAAACCCATACATAACGCGAATGTTGTTCACAAGCAAAAACTTTCGCGTCTTGAAAAACTTGCTATATGGATTACCGACCATGTGGGAACGATGGGATTTTTCTTTATTATTTTTATTTGGACATTGTTCTGGCTTGGATGGAATTCATTAGCACCTGAAGCTTTTCGTTTTGACCCATATCCTGCATTTGTTTTATGGCTTTTCATTTCAAACATGATACAAATATTTTTAATGCCTTTGCTTATGATAGGACAAAATCTTCAAAGCCATCATGCGGAATTGCGCGCCGAAGCAGACTTTGAAGTAAATACAAAAGCCGAACGCGAAATTGAAACGATTTTAATGCATCTTGAAAATCAAAATAATGAATTAAAAGAGATACTGGAAAATATTCAAAATAAAAAAATAACTTAAAATCGACCATTCAAGAATTGTAATAAAAAGCTCTATGAGAATATTCTATTTTTCAGGGACAGGAAATGCCAAACATGTAGCAGAATGGTTTAGTGATTATGCTAATGAAAAAGGAGTTGCTTCTGAAATAATTGATATCTCAAAAATGGAGAAACGCTCCATTGTGCCTATTGACGGCGAAATGCTCGGACTTATCTCTCCTACGCACGGGTTCAACTTTCCTCCCATCATGATCAATTTTATTTTTCGATTGCCACGAACAAAATTCAGGAATAAAGTTTTTATCATGAATACAAGAGCAGGAATGAAAATTTCAAAATTATTCCTGCCCGGACTTAGCGGTATTGCTTTGCTACTTGCTGCGCTCATATTGCTTTTAAAAGGTTACCGAATCATCGGAATGCGGTCCATCGATTTGCCTTCAAACTGGATATCGCTTCATCCCGGACTTAGGGAAAAAGTAGTTATTTCAATGTATGAACACTATAAACACAAAACAATTTCTATTGCCGGAAAAATTCTCAGTGGAAAAAAAACGTATCGCGCACTTATCACTTTACCTATAGACCTGCTGATATCGCCTATTGCAATCGGATATTATTTTATAGGGCGATTTATTTTATCAAAAACTTTTTATGCTTCTGCTTCTTGTGATAATTGCATGTTATGTATCAATCAATGTCCTGTAAAAGCCATCAAACTTGTTGATAAACGACCATTCTGGTCGTATCGTTGCGAAAGCTGCATGAGGTGCATGAACAATTGCCCGAAACGAGCAATAGAAACCGGACATGGGTATTTCATCGGGTTGTTCATTCTTATTTATCCTGTTGCTATTTCATACATCTATGAAAATATTAAAGGAAATAAATATATTGATATTACAGGCCGTTCATTCCTAAATGCCACACTGCGTTTTACATTTGAAAGTATTGTCTTATTCATTTTTTTGTTTTTCAGCTATAGAATAATTCATTATTTAAGAAGGTATAAAATTTTTGAATGGATTATAGTATATACATCTTTTACCAAATTTAAATTTTGGAGAAGATATAAACCATCGAATAAAATCAATTGAATACTATTCTTACAAATCAACCGTACAGAAATTTTTTATATAAATATACTCGTTCTTATCAGGTTTGCAAAAGCAAAACTGTTTAGAACGAGTTATACCGTACAGAAAACAAAAAATATTTTTGCAAAACTCTTTTCTGTCGGTATAGTTTTAATTGTAGATTTGCACCTTCAATAATAATTTATTGGAAATACCAAAACAAATAAAATCAATAGTATGCTAAAGAGTTTAACAAAATGGCTGTTTTTAATTGCAGCTTTTATTATAGTACCGGTATGGGCATTTGCCGAAGGAGGCACAGCCAGCGCTTCTATCGGTGGGATACGTATTGAATTTATTTTTTTTGCTCTCACACTTGTTGGAGTTGCATTATTCCATAAACAAACATTCTGGGTTGCAATTATTGGCTTATCTGTAATTGTAATCTACAAATTATTTTTTATTTCAGGATACCCTTTTGCTGAACATTTCTTTGGTGAGAATTCAATATTGAAGCAACTTACTGATAAAAGTTTAAGGCAAGGAGAATGGGGAATTTTATTAAACCTGCTGGGATTGCTGCTAGGTTTTGCAATTCTCGCTAAAATATTTGAAGAATCAAAGGTTCCGGATATTCTTCCGAAATATTTACCGGATGACTGGAAAGGTCCTTTTGTATTGCTTGTTTTTGTTTTTATTCTTTCATCATTTCTCGACAATATTGCAGCAGCAATGATTGGAGGCACTATTGCCCTGGTAGTATTTAAAAATAAAGTTCACATAGGATATATAGCAGGTATAGTTGCAGCAAGTAATGCAGGAGGCGCCGGTAGTGTAGTTGGCGATACCACAACCACCATGATGTGGATTGACGGGGTATCTGCATTTAATGTACTTCACGCTTATGTAGCAGCAGTTGTAGCGTTATTAATAATTGCATGGTTTGCATCACGACAGCAGGACAAGATGCAACCTATTACAGCTGAAGCAAAAGAAGGAGTAAAAGTGGATTGGGCACGTTTGTTAATTGTTTTATTGATACTCGCTGGCGCCATCATATCAAACATATATTATGACATGCCTGCTCTTGGCGTTTGGATTGCTATTCTTATTGGAGCAACATTTAGAAAAATACCATGGCACGAAATCAATTCTTCTGTTAAAGGTTCTGTTTTCCTTTTGTGTCTTGTAACAGCAGCTTCCATGATGCCTGTTGAAACATTACCTGATGCATCATGGATGACTGCTTTCATACTTGGATTTGTTTCCGCAGTTTTCGATAATATTCCTTTAACCAAACTTTGCTTACAGCAAGGGCACTACGACTGGGGTATGTTAGCATACAGTGTTGGTTTCGGGGGTTCCATGATCTGGTTCGGTTCATCGGCAGGTGTAGCAATTACCAATAAATTTCCTGAAGCGCGAGATGTTATGCTATGGCTTCGTAAAGGATGGCATATTACCTTAGCATTTGTTTTTGGATTCTTTACACTTTTATATATCATGGGATGGGAACCTGCAGATACTAAAGAACACAAAGAACCAGCCATCACCTGCCCGGTAAAAGGATGTTCTGCAAAAATGGATGCACAAGCTGAAGAGCTTATAAAATCAGGGAAAATAGATAGCTTGATGAATAAATAATTTTTGTTTATTCTTTTTGCCTATAAATGATTAGGGTAATAATTATTTTAAAATTATAAAGTAATCCGATGCCGTCAAGCTCGATAAAACAGGATCAGCGGTTTCATCAGTATTGTCAACTTCATTGATATAATAATAAGGTATATATAATAATTGTTAATTATAAGTTAAAAACTATTCTAATTTTTAAGTTTGGAGTTTCCTCAGGAAAAAAGCAGGGAAAAATCAAAACGCTTTAATAGTG
>DAOQAK010000082.1 GCA_035353855.1 Bacteroidales bacterium
AACCTATATTTACAACTTAATTTGTTTGGCTAAATTTTAGTCGGACAGCAATGATTATAAATAATAATTTTTAACATTTTTCTTCCTGAAAAATAAACCACAGTGAATTATTTAAAGTGATTAAGAAACTGTTTTGAATTCATTAAAATTTATACCGACAGAAAAAAGGTTTGCAAAAATATTTTTTGTTTTCTGTACGGTATAACTCGTTCTAAACAGTTTTGCTTTTGCAAACCTGATAAGAACGAGTATAATTGTATTAACGGTCAGACTGAGCCGATTCTACAGGAATAACATTATTATCCTTTCCGGAAGTCGCTGAAGGAGAATCGTGTCGAAGTCGACCGATATATGTCACTCTTCGACACGGACGACAACACGTATGCCCTCGCTATGTCCGGCTCTGAGTAACAATTAAAATTTGAATATGTAATTCAATATAAAAAATTCAAAACAGTTTCTAAGTGTTCAACCAAAAAAACCTTATACATTTGCAAAAAACAGAAATATGAAAGCATCAGTTGAAATAAGCTACTATCCGCTAAACCAGGAATTCATTCCTCACATAAAAGATTTTATCGACAGGATAAATAAATACCCTGAACTTGTTGTTCGTACCAACACCATGAGTACACAAATCTTCGGTGAATACAAAGAAATCATGAATGCATTAACTAATGAAATTGAAAAATCATTTGAGCTTCCCCACTCTGTTTTTGTGATGAAAATAATTAATGCCGACCTGGAAAAATAAATGGAATTATTTTACGAATGGCTTATAGGGAATTATATAGAGATAATTGCCTCGCTGCTTGGCATATTTGGGGTATGGCTCACCACTAAGCAAAAGGTATGGTGCTGGCCGATAGGCTTGCTGAATGTTATTTTATCGCTATATGTTTTCCTGGTATCAAAGCTTTACGCTGATGTTGTACTCCAGATATTTTACATCATCCTGACACTTTACGGGTGGTACAACTGGTTGTATGGCGGCGAAAATAAAACAGTTCTCAAAGTATCGCGGATAAAGCGAAGCATGATGTTGTTTCTTATTTTAATTTCATTTTTTTGCATTTTCATTACAGGATATATTTTCAGCAATTACACTGATGCAGCGCTCCCATACTGGGATGCTACAGTTGCAGTATGGGGAGTAATCGGAACATTTGTACAGGCAAAAAAATATATCGAGAACTGGATCATCTGGATCATTAATGACCTTTTATGCACAGGAATTTATTTTTATAAACATTTATTTGCATTCACCGCGTTATATTTTGTTTTTGTTTTATTGGCAGTATATGGTTATATACAATGGAAAAAGGATTTAAAGAAAATAGCAGTAGCCTGATAAAAATAGCTATCACCGGTCCTGAATCTACAGGCAAATCGTTGCTGACAGAACAACTGGCAAAGCATTTCAATACCGTATTTGTTCCTGAATATGCCCGTGAATATATTGATCATTTGAACCGCAAATACGAGCAACACGATATTTTAGAAATTGCAAAAACTCAGCTGAAAAACGAAACAAAAGCTTTATCAATAGCTAACAAGTTCCTTTTCTGTGATACTGAATTTTTAGTAACTAAAATATGGAGCGAGCATGCTTACGGTAATTGTGATGAATGGATAAAAGAAAAATTCAAAACTCATAAATACGATTTATACCTGCTTATGGATATTGACCTGCCATGGGAATATGATGAACAACGCGAACACCCTCACATGAGAACATATTTTTTCAACTGGTATAGAACAGAACTGGAGAAGAACAAACTCCCATTTGTAATTATCTCAGGTACGGGTATAGAAAGGTTGAATAATGCCTTAGAAAAAATTCATTCATATTTTAAATTTTAACACACTGTTATTAAAAACATTTTTACATTTGGGAGAAATATTTACTAAAAATATTCTCTTTATATCTAGTATTTTTTTCTTAAATAAGGGTAAAAGCATTTTTAAGTGTATTATAAAAACAAATCGTAATAAATTAGTGATATGAAAAAGCCAATACTTATTGCAATCTTTTCTTTGATAATATTTTTTCATTCTTTCTCACAGGCTGTAATTGATCAAAACGACATGCCCAATATTGGCGATACGTTAAGGGTAAATATAAATAATTCATTAGACGGAGTTGATTATATTTCGTCGGGTGTTAATTATTTATGGAATTTTTCAAATCTTACAGCAACATCGGAACGGATTGACACTTTCCTGAGTGTTCAATCCACTCCCAGTATATATTATTATTATATTTTTCAAATGCTGTTAGGATGTAATCTTGCTGCAACACAACCCGATATTTCTAACATGTCGCTTATATCGCTTACCAATGTTTATAATTTTTATAAAAAATCGGCAGCTAATTTTTCTCAATATGGCTATGGCGCTGATTTTAACGGGAACTCCATACCCATGAAGTACGACAATCCTGATGTGCAGTTGATTTTTCCTTTAACTTATGGAGAAAAGGATTCATGCGATTACCAGGATACCTTATCTCTTGACACACTTGGTGGTATTTTTTATGGTGAGAAAAGACATCGTGTTAATTATGTTGACGGATGGGGAAATATCATCACCCCTATCGATACTTTCCATACAGTACGTGTTGTTTCAACTATTACCGGACACGATACAATTTTTATGAGTATTATGGGATATGCTACCGACTATGTGATAAAAGAATATAAATGGTATGCTGATGGCATGGGCATTCCTGTTTTGAAAATAGCGGTAAGGACCGGCGCAAATGCCGGCACCACTGTTGAATTCAATAACAGAGAGCAAATAAGCTATATGAATATTAACGACAGCGACCCATCGCTAACTTTTACAACACTTTATCCCAATCCTGCCAACGAGCAAACCGGTCTTCATTTCTCGCTTGCAAAACAAGCTGAAGTTAAGATCGACATTACGGATATATTGGGAAAAAATATTAAAAACTTCGGTAGCAAAGAATATCCTGCCGGGTTCACTACTGTTCCTTTAAATATTAAAGAATTGAATTTGAGTAAAGGAACTTATCTTGTAAAAATAAGTACAGAGAACAATTCGAAAACCCTCAAACTACAGCTTCAGTAATTTTATTTTATAATCTTATCAAGTATTTTTTTCGCTCCGTATTTATACAGGAACAGGTTCATCATTTTCAGTTTCACATAGTCTTCGCGCATATAGCGGTATCCCTGGTATTTCCCATCAAATGCACCGGCTGAAGAATCTTTTATCAGGTACCATTTCACTCCGTCTTTCTCGGTATATCCGATCAAATGAACACAATGATCATCGGTAGTTGATTCGTTACTCAAACGTAACTGTCTTGCATCATCATTAATTTCATTTGCAGGAATATCGAAAGTAGGAACAAACATGATCTGCTTTTGCTTGTCAATTCCGGGTTCCGAGAAATCGCCGCAAATTGAAATAGTGTACCCATCATTTAAAGCTTCATTAACTATCGTCATAAAATCGTCAGCCGAAACATTATAATAATCGCTGCAATGCCACCAGTTATCATCTTCTACCAGCTCGGCATGCTGATTAAACGTAGATTTATTATCCGACATAAAGCTGAAATAATCGTTCGGAATTATTTTGCAGTAATCATTCATAAAAGATATTGGAGAATATTTCTTCCCTTCAAAATTAAATTCCGAAGGTGGCTTCAACATATATGAATTAAGAATACTCTTCACTGTATTCACAACTGTAGCGCTATCCCAAAGGCTTTCTGCTTTCACATACTTCAGATAATTTTCATATTCCGAAAAAAGTTTTTCATGATCAATCACAGTTTGCCCTTTCAACATACCCGAATAAATTGTGTCGGGCATTATTCCGTATTGAGTCATTAACCTTCTGAATGCACTTGCTTCCGAGCCTTCACCCAGATAGCAATCGCCTTTATGTTCTACAAAATATTTTGCTCGCTCAACATATTCCCAGTACACAAAATACAATTCCGAAAGTTTTATTTTTTTCCCGCTAATCCTGAATATCTCTGATTCCAATAAAGATGTTGTTGCAAAACTCCAGCATGTGCCACTGTTTCCCTGCGACAACGGAACATTGCACCATTGCTTTTTAAAATCATCGGGCGATGCCGGTGAAATAATATTGGAAGTTTCAACCGATAAATATTTTTTTGTTTCGATTACTGATTTCGAATTATCATAGTTTTCAATTCCTTTAAGGATTGAATTCTGATAATACCCGGCTTTGTATTCTATAAATTTTCCTTTGTCTTTTCTTGTTGTATCCTGCGCAGAAAGGCTAAAGAAAACAACAATAAAAAAAAACAGTATGATAATTTTTCGCATAATCGTTAATTTACTTCTCAAAAGTATGGAATATTTTAATTTACCTTTGTCGCACGCTATGAAAAAATACGGATATTTTTTTGAACTTCATTTCATTGTAATCCTTCTTGGATTTACAGCAATATTAGGCAAGCTGATAAATCTTCCTGCTCCCATGCTTGTCTGGTATCGCACAATGATTGCATTTTCGGCATTGTTAATCTGGTTTCTTTTTTCAAAAACAAAATTCATTTTACCCTTAAAAGAAACCTTACAAATACTTGGAATAGGCTTGATCGTTGGCGCTCACTGGATATTTTTCTTTCATGCCATTAAAGTCTCGAATGTTTCGGTAGCTCTCGGATGCCTTGCCAGCGGTACGCTCTTTGCAAGTTTTCTTGAACCCTTGGCATTTAAAAGAAAGATATACTGGATTGAAGTTGTCCTCGGGTTAATCATTATTGGCGGGCTTTACATGATATTCCAGTTTGAAACACGATATACTGCAGGAATATTATTTTCAGTGTTTTCATTTTTTCTGTGGTCGGTTTTTACTGTACTGAATAAAAAAATTACTCTTAACTATAACCAGAACGTTATCGGGTTTTACGAAATGCTTGGGGCTTTTATAGGAATCAGTATTTACTTTTTATTTAACAATGATATCCCTACAAAAAGTTTCTCAATAACATGGAGCGATTTTTTTTATTTGCTTATTCTTGGAATTGTTTGCTCTTCTTATGCATTTTCAGCTATTGTACGAATCATGAAAAAACTTTCGGCTTATGCTGTTGTGCTTACTGTTAACCTTGAGCCTGTATATGGGATTCTTCTCGCTTATTTTATTTTTGGTTCAACAGAATATATGTCGAATGGGTTTTATATTGGAACGTTGATATTAATTCTGACCATATTCTTATATCCTGTATTGATGAAGAAATTTAAGTCACAAAATACATAAAAACAAATCGGGGCGGCCAAAGGCCGCCCCGATTGATCATTTATAATTCATCTTTATTTTTTAATTCTCATTCTGTAGAATGAGCGCCATACGAATATCAATGCTACAGCAAGGAACATTAGTCCAACATAGGGAGCGGTATCTCTGAAATTTTGAGAAATAGCTATTTCCATTGCAAGTAACCCAAATAATGTTGTGAACTTGATAATTGGATTCAACGCAACAGATGAAGTGTCTTTGAATGGATCGCCTACGGTATCGCCCACTACAGTTGCATCATGAAGAGGTGTACCTTTCATTTTAAGATCCACTTCAACCACTTTCTTTGCATTATCCCAGCAGCCACCGGCATTTGCCATAAATACAGCCTGGAATAAACCGATTACAGCAATAGCAATCAAATAGCTGACAAACAAAGCAACTGCATTATTACCGCCAATTCCGGAAGGAGATGATAAACATGCAAATGCTAAAGCAAAAAAGAATATTGCAATAAATATATTAAACATTCCCTTTTGAGCATATTGTGTACAAATCTTTACAACTTCAACAGATGATTTGGGATCTGCTTTTTTAGGAGCATTCGGGTTAAGGTTAATATGGTTTTTAATATATTCAACAGCGCGGAAAGCACCGGTTGTAACAGCCATGGTTGAGGCACCGGTAAACCAATATATAACAGCACCACCAAGGATAAAACCTAAAATTGAATAAGGATTAAGAAGATTCAATATAGATTCCGGTTCAACACCTAATGTTTTTTGTATCATCAGTATTAACGAAAATATCATAGTAGTAGCGCCAACAACAGCAGTACCAATTAACACGGGCTTTGCAGTCGCTTTAAAAGTATTTCCTGCTCCGTCGTTAGCTTCAAGATAATGTTTCGATTTTTCAAAATCGGGTTTAAAACCAAAATCTTTTTCTATTTCAGCACTTACATTAGGTTCTTCTTCGATCAAAGATAATTCATAAACGGATTGAGCATTATCAGTTACCGGCCCATAGCTGTCTACAGCAATAGTTACAGGACCCATGCCAAGCAAACCAAAGGCAACCAACCCAAATGCAAAAATTGAAGGATAAACCATTATTTCATGTAATCCGAAAGTACTCATGAAATAAGCAAGAAACATTAATAAGAAAAATACCAGTCCCATCCAGAATGCTGAAAAGTTACCTGCAACAAAACCAGAAAGAATAGTTAATGACGGACCACCTTCTTTACCGGCACTAACAACTTCCTGAACATGACCTGATTTAGGTGAAGTGAATATTTTTACAATTTCAGGAATTAAAGCGCCACCCAAAGTACCGCAACTGATAATGGTTGAAAGAATCCACCACATATCGGTATTGCCGTTAAGGTCAGGGATCATAATAAAACTGGCAATGAAAGTAACAATGATTGATAAAATTGAAGTTATCCAAACTAAATGTGTAAGTGGTTTTTCAAAATCCAGATCATCTACTTTGCTGTATTTTGCTTTACTTAATGCTGCATTAATATAATAAGCAACCACAGATGTTATTACCATTAATATACGCATGAAGAAAATCCATGCAAGAAGTTTAACCTGTAAAACTGCTGTAATATCCATATCACCCGAAATTCCAACAGCTAAAAGAATGAATGATACAAGAGCAACACCGGTTACACCATATGTTTCAAAACCGTCGGCAGTAGGACCAACACTATCACCTGCATTATCTCCGGTACAGTCAGCAATAACTCCGGGGTTACGAGGATCATCTTCCCCAATCTTGAAAACAACTTTCATCAGGTCAGAACCAATGTCAGCGATTTTTGTAAATATACCACCGGCAATACGAAGAGCCGAAGCACCAAGCGACTCACCAATAGCAAAACCAATAAAACATGCGCCTGCTAAATTTCCCGGCATTAATAATAAGATAACAAGCATCATGATAAGTTCAATACAAACCAGCATAACACCTATACTCATCCCGGCTTTTAATGGAATATTAAGAAGTTTAAGAGGTTTCTTTTCCAATGAAGCAAATGCCATACGTGAATTAGCTAATGTATTCATGCGAATACCAAATGCGGCAACAGTGTATGAACCTAAGATACCTATGATGGTCCAGGTTAATATCAACAAAACACCGCCAATTCCAAACAAGGTTTCTCCATCATGACCTTTTGCCAGGAATCCAAAATAACCAGCTATAGCTGCACCAATAAAAATAAAAAGGATAGCAATAAATTTACCTTGTTGTTTAAGATAAGCGCCACAAGTTTTATAAATTACTTCAGACACATCGAGCATTGCTTTATGTGCCGGTAATTTTTTTACTTTCATAAATTGATAGAGACCAAATAGCAAACCCAGTGCACACACCAAAAACCCCCAATACAAAACACTTTCACTTTTAATTGCATCAGGCACCTTTAAATCTGCTTCGCTGGCAAATGTTGCAAAAGGTATCAGCAAGAACAATGTTGAAATTAACTTTTTCATATGCAGTAATTTTTAATTATTTTAAAATCATTGCAAAATTATGAAAGTATTTGAATAAAAAATCAACAATTTTTTACAGACATACCTATATAATTCGATAAGTTGCGTGGATA
This sequence comes from Bacteroidales bacterium, assembly GCA_035353855.1. Lineage (NCBI taxonomy): Bacteria > Pseudomonadati > Bacteroidota > Bacteroidia > Bacteroidales > Bacteroidales bacterium. The sequence goes on from DAOQAK010000082.1 coordinate 7,871, forward strand.
CTGTGTTAACAGAATATATATTTATTTTTAATCATTGGTGGACGAGATAAAATAGGCAAGCATACCTGAATGAACCGATATACT
>DAOQAK010000083.1 GCA_035353855.1 Bacteroidales bacterium
GGATAATTTTTGCTGCCAAAAATAATACTTCTCCCCATTTATTTTATGTGAGCCGTAAAAATAAAAGAGTTTAGACCTACCAGCTGGAGCATCGACAACAAAACCAGTATTTATGTTGTGATATTGATCATCGCTATTTTCGGCATTTTTAGCTATATAAATATTCCTAAAGAACAATTTCCTGAAATAGTAATGCCAAAGATAATTGTTACCACGGTTTACCCGGGAACAACGCCTTACGATATAGAGAACCTGATTACACGCCCTTTGGAAAAAAATATGAAATCGATCAAAGGTGTTAAAAAGATCACAAGTTCCAGCGTTCAGGATTATTCAATAATCACAGTAGAGTTCAATACAGATGTAAAAATTTCAGATGCAAAACAAAAGGTAAAAGATGCAATTGACAAAACAGCAAATGATCTGCCTCCCAAGACCAGCCTTATTGGACCTGATGTTATGGAAGTTGATTTATCGGAATTGCCTATAATGAATATCAATATCTCTGGCGATTTTGAATTATCCAAACTTAAAGAATATGCTGAGATTATTCAGGATAGGATAGAAGCGCTTAAAGAAATTACAAGGGTTGATATTATCGGTGCCATGAACAGGGAAATACAAATCAATGTGGATATGTATAAAATGCAGGCTGCCGATCTTACTTTGCGCGATATTCAAAATGCAGTAGCTTATGAAAACATGACCATTTCGAGCGGATCGGTTGATATTATAGGAATGAAGCGTTCCATAAGGGTTGTAGGTGAGTTTAAAGATATTGAATCGATAGGTAATATCATGATTAAATCGCCACTTGGCGCTATAGTATATATTAAAGATATTGCCGAGATAAAAGATGATTTTCTTGAGAGAGAAAGTTATGCCCGTTTCAATAATAAAAATGTTTTATCACTTAATGTTATTAAAAAAAGTGGCGAGAACCTTTTAACAGCTTCAAAACAGATCAATGAAATATTATCTGAACTTAAAGAAACAAAACTCCCTTCAAAACTTAATATTGATATTACAGGGGAGCAGGCAAAATTTACCGACAGGACATTGAATGAATTGAACAATACAATTATTATCGGATTCATTCTTGTTACTTTGATTCTGATGTTCTTCATGGGATTTACCAATGCATTTTTTGTTGGATTATCAGTGCCTCTTTCAATGTGTATCGCATTTATGGTATTACCGGGTATTGATTTCACTTTGAATATGCTTGTTATGTTTTCATTTCTTTTTGCTCTCGGTATTGTTGTTGACGATGCAATAGTTGTTATTGAAAACACACACAGAATTTTCAAACAAGGAAATGGAAAATTAAGCATTGTCAAAGCTGCAAAACTTGCAGCCGGGGAAGTGTTTGTACCTATTCTTTCCGGAACACTTACCACATTGGCTCCTTTTTTCCCGCTGGCATTCTGGCCCGGGATTGTTGGAAATTTCATGTTCTATATTCCTATAACATTAATCATTACTTTGTTTGCATCGTTGGTAGTAGCTTACATAATAAATCCTGTATTTGCTGTTGATTTTATGGAGCACGATGATCATGAGAAACTTGAAAAACCCGATAAACGGAAACTTCTGAAAGTATCGGGCATCATGGCAGGAATTGCTTTAATCTTTTATATCATGCAATGGATAGGGTTGGCTAATTTAATGGTATTCTTCATGGTACTTTATTTATTCCATAATATCTATGGGGTAAAAATAATCCATCGTTTTCAGAAAAAATTCATTCCATCATTTATGAATGGATATGAAAAATTATTAAGGAAATGTATAAAAGGAAGAAGACCATATTACCTGCTTTGGGGAACGGTTAGTGCATTAATCCTGGTATTTGCTGTTACAATAATATCAAAACAAAAAGTTATATTTTTTCCCCCGAATGAACCCAACAATATATATGTATATATTAAGATGCCTGTAGGTACAAGCCTTGAAGTAACAGATTCCGTTGCTAAAATTGTTGAAAAAAGGGTTTACAAAGTAGTTGGAGAAAATAATCCTATTGTTGAATCGGTAGTAACAAATGTAGCTCTTGGTGCTACCGATCCAATGGCTAATGATTATTCCGTAGCATCGCATAAAGCTAAAGTTACTGTTAATTTTGTTGAATATGCAGAACGAAACAGGTTTAATACTGTTGTTTTTGTTGATTCCATACGTAATGCTTTAACTGGTATTCCCGGCGCTGAATTCTCTGTTGAGGGAAATCTTATGGGTCCTCCTACAGGAAAGCCAATTAATGTTGAAATATCAGGCGACAACATTGATTCCCTTCTTCTCACATCGCATAAATTTGTGAAGTATCTCGAAGCATCGGGAATCGAAGGTATTGAAGACCTGAAATCAGACTTTGAAGAAAGCAAACCCGAAATCATAATTAATATTGATAGAGAAAGAGCTAACAAGGAAGGGCTTTCCACTGCCCTGATAGGTTCGGAAATGCATACTGCAATTTTTGGAACAGATGTTTCAAAATATAGAGAAGACGAGGATCAGTATCCGATACAATTGAGATATAAGGAATCACAACGCAAAAATATCGATGCCCTTTTGAACCTGGAAATAACTTATATGGATTATACTTCTTTCAAGCTTCGTCAAATTCCTTTATCTTCTGTTGCCAAATTAAGTTATGTGAACAGTTACGGGAGCATTAAACGTAAAAATTTGAAACGTGTAATTAATTTATCTTCCAATGTACTTTCAGGTTACACTGCCAATGAAGTTGTAGCGAATATCAATAACGCTATCAGAAGTTATAAAGCTCCTGAAGGTGTGGAATTAAAGATTACAGGTGAGCAGGAAGACCAGAAAGAATCAATGGATTTTTTAACAACGGCATTAATTCTTTCAATCGGTTTGATATTATTTATTCTTATTACGCAATTCAATTCAACAAGTAAACCTATAATAATTCTTGCAGAGGTTCTGTTTAGTATTATTGGTGTTTTGCTTGGGTATATGATTTTTGGAATGACCATCTCTATTGTCATGACAGGAGTTGGTGTTATTGCCCTTGCGGGTATCGTTGTACGAAACGGAATTCTTCTCGTTGAGTTTACTGATGTGTTGAAGGAGCGTGGTTTAAAAACCAGGGAAGCTATTATACAGGCTGGTAAAACACGTATCACTCCTGTGATCCTAACGGCTTCTGCAACCATCACCGGGCTGATACCTTTGGCTATTGGGTTTAATATTAATTTTGTTACTTTATTTACCGATTTAAATCCGCATATACATTTTGGTGGCGAAAACACTCAGTTTTTTGGAGGATTGTCATGGACAATTATTTTTGGGTTGAGCTTTGCAACATTCCTGACATTGATACTTGTTCCTGCAATGTATTTTATTGCACATGCAGCGAAACTTCGTTTAAAAAGAAATAAGTCAAAACGACTTTTCAGGAAAGGCTTGCCATACCTGAAGAATGCTCATACAGGTGATGATGATATTGATATAGAATCGCTGGTATAATATATTTATTAAGTAAAAAAGGCTGTTTCACTTATTTGGAACAGCCTCTTTTTTTTGTATTCATAAATTATTCCGATAACATATATACAATCGGTATAAGTTTTTTTAACGAATTTATCGTAAACAATTTTTAGTAAATTTGTGGGTTATATACTAAACTTTTTAGTAGCTTGAATTCAAAAATTGCACCCGGGAAATTATTAGCAACAATCAATTCTCCTGATGAACTTAGAAAACTGGACGAAGATGATTTGCCATTGCTTTGTTCAGAATTAAGGCAATATATTATTGATGTTGTTTCACATCACCCGGGGCATCTGGGTGCGAGTCTTGGTGCTGTGGAGCTTGCTGTTGCGATTCATTATGTTTTCAATACACCGTATGATAAATTGATTTGGGATGTTGGCCACCAGGCATATGCTCATAAAATTCTTACAGGCAGAAGAGACTCATTCCCTACAAACCGCACCTATAAAGGTATTAGCGGTTTTCCTAAAATGAGTGAAAGTGAATATGATGCTTTTGGCGTTGGTCATTCGTCAACATCTATCTCTGCAACGTTAGGAATGGCGATAGCTTCAAATCTTAATGGCGAGAAGGACAGGAATCATATTGCAGTAATTGGCGATGGCTCTATGACAGGCGGTATGGCTTTCGAGGCACTTAATCATGCCGGTGTTTCAAAATCAAATATTCTTATAATCCTGAATGATAACGGTATTGCAATTGACCAGAATGTGGGTGCGTTAAAAGAATATCTTACAGATATTACTACATCTAAGACATATAATAGAGTAAAAGATAAGATTTGGAATGTTCTTGGTCAGCGTGGCAGATACGGAAATAAGACACGTTCATTCGTTCAGAAAATTGAAAATGCAATTAAATTATCTATTTTCAGGCAGGGTAATATTTTTGAATCCCTGAACTTTCGTTATTTCGGTCCTGTTGATGGAAATGATATTTACAGATTAAAAAAAATTCTTTCTGATTTAAAACATATTCGCGGTCCCAAAATCCTTCATTGTATTACTATTAAAGGAAAAGGTTTTGAGCAGGCTGAAAAACAACAAACCAAATTTCATGCACCGGGTTTATTCAACAGCAAGACCGGCGAGATAATTGAAAAACCCGAAGAAAATAATAAACCACCGAAATATCAGATTGTTTTTGGTGAAACTATAATTGAACTTGCTGAAAAAAATCAGAAGATTGTTGGTGTTACTCCTGCAATGGCTACAGGCTGCTCATTGAACCTGATGATGGAGAAAATGCCCGACAGGGCTTTTGATGTGGGCATTGCTGAACAGCATGCCGTAACGTTCTCGGCAGGTATGGCAGTTCAGGGCTATGTGCCGTATTGCAATATTTATTCATCATTCCTGCAACGTGCATACGACCAGATAATTCATGATGTTGCATTGCAAAATCTGCATGTTGTTTTTTGCATAGATCGTGGTGGATTGGTTGGAGATGATGGCGCAACACATCATGGCGCTTTTGACCTGGCATTTTTACGCAGTGTTCCTAATATGATTATTGCCGCGCCGATGAATGAAGTTGAGCTTCGTAATTTGATGTTCACGGCTCAGACGAAAAACACCGGTCCCTATGCAATCCGCTATCCAAGAGGAAACGGCGTGATACCTGATTGGAAAAAAGATTTTTCAGAAATAGAGATCGGGAAAGGTGAAAAATTAAAAGACGGAAATGACCTGGCAATTCTTACTGTTGGACATGTCGGGAATTTTGTAGCCGAAGCTATTCGTATATTGGAAATAGAAAATATAAGCATTGCTCATTATAATATGCGTTTTGTAAAACCTGTTGATGCACAAATGTTATTTGAAGTTTCTGAAAAATTCAGGAATGTTATAACCGTTGAAGATGGCACAATTATCGGTGGTTTCGGAAGCGCTGTGATGGAGTTTATTTCCGATAATAATTTAAATGTAAATGTGAAACGTCTTGGTATTCCTGATCGTTTTGTTGAACATGGCTCACCTAAAGAGTTGTACGATGAATGCGGTTATCATGTAAATGGAATTATTAAATCAGTTAAAGAAGTTTTAAAAAGAAAATATGAAACTATTTAAAAAAATATTTTTTATTGTTGTTACAATTGGTGCTTTGTATCTTATTTCTTCATGTGGCAACGGTACTAATAACGATAACAAGAATACAGATTCACTTACAACGAAAAATATTAACATTCCCGATTTTAATTCCGATAGCGCCTATAATTATATTGCAAAGCAGGTTGAATTCGGGCCACGTGTGCCGAATTCTATTTCACATAAAAAATGTGCAGCATATCTTGTTGAAATGTTGAAAAAATATTGCGATACTGTTTATGTTCAGGAAGCAAAGGTTAAAGCGTTTGACGGGAAAATGCTCGAAATGAAAAATATTATTGGCTCGATAAAACCAGATATTAATAACCGTATTTTTATTTCATCGCATTGGGATTCGCGTCCTTTTGCCGACCATGACCCTGATGTAAAAAATCAGAAGGACCCTGTACCTGCCGCTAATGACGGTGCAAGCGGGGTTGGTGTTATTATTGAATTAGCACGTTTACTGCATAGCAACCAACCTCCGATAGGAATTGATTTTATTCTTTTTGATACTGAAGATTACGGACAGCCTGAAGTAAGCGACTATCCCGAGCAGCCAGATTCATGGTGTCTGGGTTCACAGTATTGGTCGAAGAATCCGCATGTAAAAAAATATTATGCAAAATACGGAATACTTCTCGATATGGTTGGTGCCGAAAATGCTACATTTTATAAAGAAGGAGTTTCAATGCAATATGCACCTGATATTGTTAAAAAAGTTTGGGATGCAGCTTCAGGAATTGGATACTCCGATTATTTCCTTTTTGCCGAATCGGGCGAATTGATTGATGACCACAAATACATTAATGAGATTGCTCACATTCCTACCATTGATATTATTCATCGCGACGCAGATTCCAAATCAGGTTTTTATAAATACTGGCATACCACAAAAGACGATATGGCTGGCATTAATAAAAATACTCTTAAAGCAGTAGGACAAACTTTATTAAAAGTAATTTTTGAAGAAGATTCTTACGCTTCAAAATAATCTTGTGCTAATTACCCCTTTATTCCTGTAAATACAGAGATTCTTATTTTTATTTTCTAAAATATTTTTTACTTTCAAAAACTTTTGCAGGTTCTTAAAAGGGATTATATTTGTATTGTAAGATATTACTAATAGAGCAATATATATAAGAGATATGTGCCGATAAAAAAAGAAAATGGAACATCTAAAAGTCACCCAAAGACATCTCGAATTTTTGGCTCACATAAAATAAATGGGGAGAAGTATTATTTTTGGCAGCAAAAATTATC
>DAOQAK010000084.1 GCA_035353855.1 Bacteroidales bacterium
TTTTAAGTTTTTTACATACCTTTGTTAATATCTATATTTTTACCGAACTATTAATATAAAAATAAAACAATATTAGCAGGCGACAGGATAATATTAAAATTACTGAATGGAAAATTTGAAAAACATGTTATTACTTCCATATACAGTGATCATTTTATAGTGGATGGGAAAAATATAATTTATCCAGACCAAATCTATCGAATAAATAAAATAAAATCGAAAGCAGTAAAATATACAGTAGGCGGTATTGTATCAGCAACAGGATTGAGTTTATTAGTATATGCAAGTTTAGGTACTATTCTATTTGATAATATTCCTATTGTAGTATTTACTGGTACAGGATTAGTTATAGCAGGTATAACTACACTTGTGTTACGAGTAGAAACATACAATATATCAAATGGAGATAAAATACTTTTTATTCAGGATAATAAATAATACTAATTGAAAACTTTAAATCATGTGGAAATATCGGAATGTCATATCCTGTTATGTGATTAAAGATTATTCCGAATGAGCCATTGATGCAGACATAAACTGTGGTTTAAATAAAATCATATATAGAATTTGGTGTTTGCACTGGAGCAAATATTCATTTCGTGAAAAATAAATAACTTGTAATGGCAAACATATAATAAGTTTTTTTTGATGTTACAATATTGATATAAATTTTATATCAAATATAAATTTGTATTTTTACAATTAATATGTCAAAGTTATATCTTGTTCCTACGCCTATCGGAAACCTTGAGGATATTACATTCAGGGCAGTACGTGTTTTGAAAGAAGCTGATTTGATACTTGCCGAAGATACTCGTACATCGGCTACTTTAATGAAGCATTTCGGAATTGAAACAAAAATGATGTCGCATCATTTATTTAACGAACATCGCGAAGTTCCGTTGATTGTTGAAAGAATTATGAGTGGAGAATCAATAGCATTAATCAGCGATGCAGGAACACCTGGCATTTCCGACCCCGGTTTTCTTTTAGTGCGCGAATGTTTGAAAGCAGGAATTGATGTGGAATGTCTTCCGGGAGCTACGGCTTTCGTTCCGGCTCTTGTAAATAGCGGGATTCCATGTGATCGTTTTCATTTTGAAGGGTTTCTTCCGGTAAAAAAAGGAAGGCAAACCCGCCTGAAAGAACTTGCGTTTTTGCCCAATACGCTTGTGTTTTACGAATCACCACATCGGTTATTAAAAACTCTTGAAGAATTTTCTGCATTCTTTGGTGCTGATCGAAAAATTTCTGTTTCACGCGAGCTTACTAAAATGTATGAAGAAACCAAAAGAGGCACTGTTACCGAGGTTGCAGAATATTTTAAAAGCAAAACAATTAAAGGCGAGATCGTAATTGTGGTTGAAGGGAAAACTATTAAAGAAATAAAAAGTGAATAAGTTGACAAGGTATAAGATGACAAGAGAAAACTGCCAACTGTTCTTAAATTCTCTGTTTTCTTGACATATATCTTATAAAGCAAAAAGGTTGTCTCGAGTTTTGAGACAACCTTTTCTTTTTTTTAATGGTTGTAATATTATTATCTTTTTATTTCGATACAATTATTTTTTCAAATAATTTATTATTCCCATCAACTTTTAATATAACATAATATATTCCGTTATCAAAATCTGATGCTTTAATTTCAATAGCGTTTTCTCCTTGTATAAGTTCATAGCTCTTAATTTTTATTCCCACTAAATTATAAATTTCTACTGATGCCTTTTCTTCAGTGATTGAAGTTTTAATGGTTGTTGATTCACTGAATGGATTTGGGAATATATCCATTTTATAATCATCGTTTACAGTAGAATTTATTTCACCCTGTATTTGAGTTATGGTTTGCGGTTGTTCCTGTTCAGGTAATGAATTGTTTGTTTTCAAATTACTGCTTGTAGCGCATTTTGTAATTGTAGTTTCAAAATCATCAGAAGTTATTAGTCCATCTATCAAATTATCTTCTGCTGTTGTTAAGCAAATCCAATAATTAATATAAGGTAATTCTTCCGGACTTGCCCAGTTTAATATATCGTTAAAATTAGAAATAGCTAAATCCCTCTTTCCTGCCAGCCTGTATATTTCAGCCTTATCCATTGAAGCATAGAATTTTTTATAATACATTTCTTTGGTTGAATCTTCATCTTCTTTTTTATTGAACTTTGATATTTTCTTTTCAATAATATCAATAACTTTTGAAAAATACTTATCTGAAAGTACATCATCATTGGCTTTTATTTTGCCGTTAGCAAAAGCATTTCCTAATGTTGATTTTATGTCGTTATAGGCTATCTCGAGCAATATATCATCATTAGCTGAATTATGTGCATTATTGTTATTTAATATTTTATTAAAATGTTCTATGGCTTTAAGATCATCGCCATCTTTATTATTAAGCTCCATTAAAGCTATTGCATCATTAACAGCAGTGGTTAAATCAACATTTTGGTTATCATAAGTATTTATTATTGTACTGCTTTCTGGCAAATATGAGTTTGAAGCCATTGCGCCACCACCGCCACCGTCACATGCTAGATATGTAGGCGAATTGTCGGTAATAGTAAATAGTGTTGGTCGACTGCAATTTTTATTATAAACTCTATAATCAGTACCTGAAACAGGAGGTGTATTTCCCGAATTCCATCTGTTATTTGTAGCTGTTATATTTGTACCACATGAATAACCAGTTAAACGTCCGCTTATAACTTTTGCGCCACTAGGGTATAATAAATTATTTTTACCTCCGCTAATCAACAGTAAATTACCCCAATCCCCAGTTTGATTTGGTATTGCAACATCATGGTCTGTGCATATGTTATAAAAGATATTCCCTATTATTGCATTTTTTTGGCCTGCTGGCGACTGACTCGGACTCATACATAATGTAGCATTATTTTGTAAAAGTATGCCTAACTCGTTATTGCTTATTGTTGAGCAGTTAACTGTTAAAACTCCTGTTCCATTTATTTCAATCCCTGCTGTAGTTAATGAATTCCCTGTTATGGATGATGTAGAAACTTTTAATCCTCCCGTTCCTGATGTAAAATATTTAATTCCCAAATCATTGTTTGTATATGTTGAATTATCTACTGTTGATGTTTGCGACATTCCTGTTGCATACCATCCATATAAGTTTGTATTAAACGCACAATAATTTAATGTCGCTTTATTATTTATTGTATAAAGCCCATATGTATTATTTAAAAAGTTACATGAATTCAGATTTAGAACATTTCCCCCATTAACCATTTGATCATAGATACCATAATTACCATATTCAAATACAGAAACATTTAATGATATATTATTTTGTCCGTATAGCCATAAACCACGATGACCACCAGCAGTAGTTTTAGTTATTTTTGTATTATTAAATGTTATTGGTCCAGGAACGCTTAATCGTGAATTTGGGGCCATAGCTATTTGCCCGTAAGTAACTGTGAATTGAGATAGAGAACTTGTGGTATTCATTGTCTCCTGTGTTATTTCCAACACTTTATCTGTCATGCCCGAACCGGTTAATGCAATTGATGAACCGGAATTTGCAATAATATTATTACTCGGATTTGCAGTTGAACTGAATTTTACATAACCCGCACCTGTAAATGTAAAATTTGCATTTGTGGCTATGTTCAATGTTCCTTTTATTTCAAGCAAAGCGTTATTGCCATTTAAGTTTATTGTTCCTCCGTTATATAATATTGTTCCTCCACTTTCAATAATAACACTTCCTCCATCATTTACTTTTAAAGTACTACCTGTTTCAAGACTAAGTACAGACCCATTTTTAACTCGAAGAACTGCACCAGAATTTATTTCATATTTACTATTTTGTTCTAATTTTAATGTACTACCATTATCTACTATTACGTTTGAATTTGTTTCCATATTAAACCAAGAATTTGCAGTACACCTAAATAATGTTGGTGAAGCAAATATTTTCTGACCATTAATTGTTTGTGGATTATCCATTCTCGTAGCAGTTTTACCTTGATCTATAGTAATTGTTTTATTAGATTTTAAGTTAAGTGAATAACCAGTTGTAGTTGATACTGGGCTTAAAACAATTTCATCAGCACACCATCTGGCATCATTATTTACATCGACATCATCAAAACGTATTTGTACCTGTATATTCCCATTTGTATACTGGTTCAATATTTCAATTGAGACTCCATTTATATATATTTTTCGTAAATTTTTTAAACCTGTTAATGGAATATCATAGCTTACCATATTCATCATTGAAGCAGATGATGGATTTGTTCCTACTCCTAGTTTTTTATTTCCGCTAAGTGTAAAAGCATGTCGGGTATTTCCAAGATTATATAGGTGAGATAAATATATATCGCTTTGGTTTTCTGTACAATTTGGATATTGATCATTTTGATTAATTAAATTATCTCCATTTATATCAACCGAATATAAATCCTGATCACCACCTCCAGTCAATGGATTTTGAGTGTTTCTTATAAAAGCATTTGTATTTCCGCCTTGTACACAAGAGTTAAATACTTGACTAGTTTCAAAGAGCCTATCATAAAACCCTTCAGCAGTAATTGGACGCAAGTAGTCAGCATATCCGCTATATATCTCATTTGGGTCTGTACTCTGTCTGGTTTCTCGATCTATCTGCATATACATATATAATCCATAAATTGCAGGTTGTACACAAGATTCTGATTGATGTTGAAATCTATCTTGAGCGCACGAATTCATTGATATACCATTATGATTCTCAATCCATATATATTCAGGGTATTCTGTAGAAATATTTGTAAAAGGAAGTTTTATTCTTATAGCATCACCTGTCGTTACAAAATCACGTAAAGTATAAATACCAGCTTGAGAGGGAGTGGTTGCATCCAAATCTCCATTCACTTCAGCTGTATTACCAGAATTACGTGCAGATGGGTTGTATTGATTACCTGTGGCTTTCCATCCCATACGTTGTCTATCCCACGCATTCCAACTTAATAAAGAACAACCATATAAACCTAAATTACTCCAACCACTTTCCTGTGGTATCCAATAATTTGCAGGACCCCAACCACCACCTCCACAATGAAAATTATTACCGCCATAAAGGAGATGTGAAAACTCATGTCTTGAAATATTAATTGGCATTCCATCATATGTAAGGAAATCACTATAAGTATCAGATCCATTACCTAGAAATGTATACCCACTTCCACTTGCCCATCCACAACCATTTTGACCTTGTCGATTGCGCCATATATACATTACATGATCATATTTATGTGGACTATCGGTACTTGGCGAAATTTTTGCTTGCCCTGTATTTGTCATTGTCCAATTATCAAAATAAGAAACATTGTTTAAACTGTGTCCTGTAATAAAAGAACCATTCATAGTTGTATTTATTACACTACTTAATGAATTATCATTACCTCCTCCCTGACTATTTAAGATACTAAATATTCCTCCATTCGTTGGAGCTAATAGATAATCGCCTATTACATTAAGTTGACCGGAAGAAGCGAGTTGAAAATAACGTGTTAATGCTCCTTGGGCTACTCCTGATGGCACGTTAGGATCTAAAAGTTGATCTGCCCACGTTGGTAGAGAATGGACAGGCCATCCTGTGGTACTATTAGGATTTGGATCGGTACCTGTATCGTAATTTACCTCTGCAAAAATGATTAAAATTCTGATTGTACCAGAGGCTGGTAAAATCCATCCATTTTTACTTTCTAATAATAATCTGTCTGGATTTGTAAAAGTGTTTGGAGGATCAACAAATAAACATTCTCCATCATTAAGCCCTTGTGCATTTATTACATGACAAGTAGCACAAAAAATCAAAATTAAACTAAGATGTTTTAATAATTTTTTCATATGTAATTTGGTTTAATTCATTTGTAATTTTTATTATATAAAAAGCTGGTTTAATTTTATTTATAATTAATTCATAATTATAAAATTTATTCATTTTAATATTTTTTTCAGAATAAACACTTTTGCCATCAGTAGTAAATACTTCGATAGCAGAAATTGGTATTTGAGATTTTATAGTTAATTTATTCTTAAAAGGATTTGGAAATATAAATATAGAATTTTCATTTTTAAATAGTTCATTAACCCCAACCGGATTATATGAAATGATAAAATTCATTGGAAATTGGCTTTGCGTTCCCCAACTAAAAAATGGGGCTTGTACGTTATCATCTAAAAGCATATTATATGCTTGAAGTGGAGGATCATTATTTACCAAAAAGAAATAGTCATTATCAATTCTTGCAATATTAAAAAATCCTTGCTGATATGGTAAATAAGATGCATGAAATAATGAAGTATCCCATGAAACAGTAAGTGGGTATTGATAATTAAATGCTCTAACTTCTACAGAATGAGAAGGATAATAAGTATAAGGTAATGCAAATGTTTTTGTCGAATCATTATTATTATTATAAATCCAAACATTAAAAATGCTATGATTAAAATTAAAAGCCCCTTCGCCAAGTGCAGTATCTATACCTGTATTAGTTGCCGTAGTATCATATAGCAACCAAATAGTATCTTTGGCACCGGAGCCATCTTCAAACGCAATATGAAATTTCCACATGGGCTGGGTTGCATCAAGCAATTTGTCAGATGTTTTAAAATTATTAGTCTGTGCTTTTAATGCAATAAATGCAAGTAAAAGAAAGCTAAAGCTTAATAATTTTTTCATATGTAATTTGGTTTAATTCATTTGTAATTTTTATTATATATACTAATGCTGAACAAAAATAGAAAAAATAATTAACAACCCAATGGTTAA
>DAOQAK010000085.1 GCA_035353855.1 Bacteroidales bacterium
ACACTATTAAAGCGTTTTGATTTTTCCCTGCTTTTTTCCTGAGGAAACTCCAATAATTATTATTAATTTTGCAATATATAGCAAAGTAAAAATGGAAGATAAGATTAAGATAGTGATTGTAGATGACCATGAGATTTTCAGGGGAGGACTTAAACTACTTATCAACCGCTTGAAAAATGTAAAGGTCATAGCCGAAGCAAGCAATGGAAAAGAATTCCTCGACCTGCTTGAATTCAACATACCCGACATTGTTCTGATGGATATTGAAATGCCAGTTATGAATGGCATCGAAGCCACAAAAAAAGCTATTGAACGCTATCCCGAACTTAAAATCATTGCATTGACCATGTTCAATGATGAAGAATATGTTGAAAATATGATAGAGGCAGGAGTAAAAGGATTTCTTTTGAAAAACATTAATAAAGATAATCTCGATAAAGCTATACAATCCGTAATTTCAGGAAACAATTATTATTCTGAAGAACTTTTCAAATATTTTACAAAAAAGATTTCTCATACAGATAAAAAAGAAACCCCTGAAATAAAACTTACGCAACGCGAAATTGAAATTATAAAACTTTCCTTTGAAGGCCTCAACAATAAAGAGATTGCAGATAAACTGTTTATAAGTGAAAGAACGGTTGTTGGGCATAAATCAAATCTACTTTCAAAAACAGGATGCAAAAGCACAATCCATCTTTTAGCTTATGTAATAAAAAATAAACTGATCAACTTATAAACAAAAAAAACCAATACTTTTACGCAATTCATCTTCCTGATTTTACTGCTTACCCCCTTTCTTTTCTTCTCATATTTACACTAAAAATCCCTACCTAACTACCTTACACAATAGTTACGGCAGCTATAATTTTGTTTTCGAATTCCGAGCGTCATGGAAAAGAAAATAAAAATAATAGTAACCGACAGCAACCATATATACCGTGAAGGGTTAAAGATAGCGCTCTCAAAAATTAAAAGAGTAGAAATTGTAGGCGAAGCTGCCAGCGGATGTGAACTCCTGGAACTTCTTTCCAATATTTCGCCCGACCTTATTTTACTGGATACCGAAATGCCCGGAACCAATGGAATAAATCTATGTAAGACCATTGCGGGGAACTACCCTTCCACGAAAGTAATTGCCATAACAATCTTTGATGACTTAAACTATCTCGCTTCTATAATCAATTCGGGCGTTAATTGCTTCCTGCAAAAAAACACTTCACGTAAAGAGCTTGAAAGGGCTATTAATGTTGTGATCGACGGACAAATATTTTTCCCGATACATATAAATCAATTTAATAACAATTTAAATTTCACGATTATGAAAACTTCTAAAATTTTATTAGTAGACGATGATATAGATATCATCAATGTACTACAGGCTATATTAAGCAAAAACGGCTACAATGTAGTAACAGCAAACAACAAAGCAGAAGGTATGCGAAAATTTCGCGATGAGAAACCCGATCTTGCAATATTAGATGTAATGATGACTACTCATTACGAAGGTTTTGAAATGGCAAAAGAAATAGAAGATGACCCTACAGTAAAAAAGATCCCTATCATTATGCTTACATCTATCGACATCCTGATCACAAGCAAACCGGATGTTCAGGCAATGGCAAGGGAATTCAGAAAAAATCCCGGATTCAAAGACCTTCATGTTCTGCTTGTAAAAGATATTGTAAGCAACAACGCTGGTATTGATTATCTAAGTGAAAAAGGCGAAACCGTATGGTTTCCTGTTGACGGATTCATCAAAAAACCGGTGGATGCAGGAAAAATAATCCCGGAAGTAAAACGACTATTATCCAAATAACTGGTATTACTATCAATAATTTCAACAGCTATGCAAAAAGAAATAAATAAAATTTTGTCAGGATACCCAAACTCTGGGCAGGAAAACCTGATACCTATTTTACAGGACATACAGCAAGGTATAGGTTATCTTTCTGAAGAAGCTGTTATAAAAGTCGGTGAACATCTTGGATTGCCGGTAAGTAAGATATTCAGTGTTGCCACATTTTACAACCAGTTCCGGTTCGAGCCCAAAGGAAAATATCATATAATGGTATGCCGCGGAACAGCCTGCCATGTACTTGGATCATCAACAGTACTTAAAGAAATAGAAAAAAAACTGAAAATAAAAGAAGGGCAAACCACACGCGACGGACTGTTCAGTATTGAAATTGTTGCCTGTATCGGCGCATGTGGACTGGCTCCGGTAATAAATATCAACGGACAATTCTTTGCAAAAGTTACAACCGATTCTTTAACAGAAATCATTGAAAGTTTCAGAAATAAGGAGAAAGAATCATGAAAGCCATTAGCGATAAAAACAAACAGGATTTGATTGTAAAACTTCTTACAGGAAAAACCGATAACAAAACACAACCTGAAGTCGACTCATTGTTAGCTGATTTCAGACGTGAAAAAAATTCCCGGATGATCATTTTTGTTGGAGCAGGAACTTGCGGACTTGGCGCAGGCGCTGAAAAAACACTGGAAGCGATCCGTCAATATTGCGAAAAAGAAAAACTGGATGCAGAAATTATTGAAACAGGTTGTATAGGATTATGCTCTTCGGAACCTATTGTTGATGTAATGCTTCCGGGAATGAACCGTATTTCCTTTGAAAATATAACCTTCGAAAAAGTTAAAACTTTTTTCGATACGATCAGGGAAGAAAAAATTCCATCAGAAAATATTATCGGGCAATTTCATTCTATAAACAGCAAACCCTGGAACGGTGTAAAATATATTGAAGAACATCCATTCTTTGCTCCTCAGAAAAGAATTGTTCTTAAAAACTGCGGTATCATTAACCCGCAAAGTATTGAAGAATATATTGCACACGGCGGATATGCCAATGTTTGTAAAACAATAAAAGAAAACACGCCAATAGAAGTTTGTAAAACCATTGAATTAAGCGGTCTTCGGGGAAGAGGAGGCGGAGGTTTTCTTACAGGAAAAAAATGGACATTCGCGCTTTACGAAAAACGTACACCCAAATATATAATTTGTAATGCCGACGAAGGCGATCCCGGCGCATTCATGGACAGAGCCGTTATTGAAGGCGATCCGCACAGAGTGATTGAAGGAATGATCATAGGCGGTTACGCAATCGGTGCAAACCATGGATACGTGTATATACGAGCTGAATATCCTTTAGCAATTAAACGTTTGGAAAAAGCTTTAAAAGATGCAAAGGATTACGGGATACTTGGGAAAAACATTCTTAATACAGGTTTTGATTTTGAGATTAAAATAAAAAAAGGCGCCGGAGCATTTGTTTGCGGTGAAGAGACTGCACTTATTCATAGTATTGAAGGAAAACGCGGCATGCCAAGACCAAGGCCTCCTTATCCTTCTGTTAACGGACTATTTCACATGCCTACAGTAATTAATAATGTAGAAACTTTTTCAAATGTTCCTGCCATTATTGCTAATGGTGCAGAATGGTTCAGCTCCATGGGAACAAATAAAAGTAAAGGAACAAAAGTATTTGCTCTTTCAGGAAAAGTTACAAAGACCGGTTTAGTTGAAATACCAATGGGAACAACCATCAGGGAAATTATTTTCAAGATAGCCGGAGGAATCAGAAATGGAAAGAAATTCAAAGCTGTTCAAATCGGAGGTCCTTCCGGTGGCTGCATCACTGAACAAAACCTGGATATACAGGTAGATTATGATTCATTGAACAGTATTGGTGCAATCATGGGTTCGGGAGGATTAGTTGTTATGGACGAAGGAACATGCATGGTTGATGTGGCTAAGTTCTTTATGAATTTTATACAAAAGGAAAGCTGCGGAAAGTGTATCCCTTGCCGTGAAGGAACTAAACGAATGCTGGAGATATTGGAAAATATTACACACAAGCCATCATCCGATGATAACCGCGAAGCGCTTGAAAGATTCCAGGGAGTGATACAACTGGAAAACTTAGCAAAAGTTATCAGGGAAACTTCACTTTGCGGGTTGGGACAAACAGCGCCAAATCCTGTTCTCAGCACTATCAAATGGTTCCGTAATGAATACGAATCACATATTTTTGAAAGAGTTTGTGATGCTAAGGTTTGTACCGAACTTCGTAAATTTATTATTAATGCAGAAAAATGCACCGGATGTATGGCATGTGTAAAGAAATGCCCATCATCTGCTATCATCGGAACGAAAAAAAATCCACATCATATCATCGAAGATAAATGTATTGGTTGCGGTGCTTGTGCTGAAGCATGTAATTTTAAAGCAATATCAACGTATTGATAAAAAACAATTTTTAATAAAATAAATATGAGTATCAACATAACAATAAACAAAAAGCCGGTAACAGCAGAGAAAGGCGAATACATTCTTGACACTATCGAACGCAATGGTATTAAAATACCAACGCTTTGTAAAATAAAAGATATGCTTCCCGATGGAGCATGCAGAATGTGCCTTGTTGAAATTGAAGACAGCGGAAAACTAATCCCTTCCTGCTCTTACCCTGTTGAAGATGGGATGAAAATTCTTACTCATTCTCCAAAAGTTATCAATGCACGTAAAACTATTGTTGAGCTTTTGTTATCGAACCATCCTGATGACTGCCTCTTTTGTTCAAGAAATAAAAATTGTGAACTACAAAGTTTATCAGAAGAATTGGATGTAAGACAACGAAGGATCATCGGGAAAAAGAATTGTTACAACCTTGATATATCAGGCATAAGCCTTACCAGGGATCCCGACAAATGTATTTTATGCGGTCGTTGTATAAGGCAGTGTGAAGAGATCATAGGAGTTTCCGCGATAAATTTTATTAACAGAGGAAGTAAAACAATTGTAGGTACTGCATTTAATAAAGGACTCAATACATCTTCCTGTGTAAACTGCGGACAGTGTTTAATGGTATGCCCTACAGGTGCAATTACCGAAAAATCACATATCAATCAAGTAATTGATGCTATTAACAACCCCGAACTTACTGTTGTGGTGCAATATGCTCCTGCCATTAGTGTTTCTCTTGCTGAAGAATTTAATATTAAAGCAGGAAAAGATATTAATGGAGTAATGAATGCAGCTCTTCGAAAAGTAGGCTTTAAAAAAGTATTCGATACAAGTTTTAGTGCCGATTTAACCATTCTAGAAGAAGCTTCTGAATTAGTGGATCGTATTGTAAATAAAAAACCACTTCCTATGTTTACCAGTTGTTGCCCTGCATGGGTAAAATATGTGGAAGAGTTTAACCCCGAATTATTACCTAACATTTCAACGTGTAAATCACCTCAACAAATGATGGGTAGTGTAATTAAAAACTATTATGCTAAAGTAGAAAAACTAGAACCTAAAAAAATATACTCGGTTTCCATTATGCCGTGTACAGCTAAGAAATTCGAAGCACAAAGAGAAGAAATGTTAACGGATGGAGTTGCTGATGTTGATGCTGTTCTTACCACACGAGAATTAGGAAAATTGATTAAAATATTTGGAATAGATATCGCAAACTTAGAACCAGAATCAACCGATTCACCTTTGGGTGCTAGAACTACAGCAGGTAAAATATTTGGTGCCAGCGGTGGTGTTATGGAAGCAGCACTTAGAACGGCTCATTTTATGATTACCGGAAAAGAGCTCGAAAACAATAAATTCCTGGAACTTCGCGGATTTAAAGACATAAAAGAAGCTAAAATTAAAATTGGCGATTTAGAAGTAGGTATTGCAGTTGTAAACGGATTAGGAAATGTAAAAACTATCTTAAAACAAATTGCTGAAGGCAGAAAAGATTTACATTTTATTGAAGTTATGAACTGTCCAGGCGGTTGTATTGCTGGAGGTGGACAACACATTGGGGCAACACACGAAAGTATATTAGCTCGTTTAAAAGCATTATATCAAATTGACGACAATGAAACGATTCGTGTATCTCATCAAAATCCACAAATTATTGAATTATACAAAAATTTCCTCGAAAAACCGAATGGAAAAGTAAGTCATAAATATTTACATACTACTTACGCAAAAAGAGACGTACTGAAGTAACAATGGCAAAAAAAGAAAACATATTACCATTGGTTTATACCATTAAAGAGCGTTGCAGGATATGCTACACATGCGTGCGAGAATGTCCTGCAAAAGCTATTAAAATTGGCGGTGGTCAGGCAGAAGTAATGCCTAATCGCTGTATTGGTTGTGGTAATTGTGTTAAAGTATGTAGTCAGGATGCTAAACAATACTTTAGAAGTATTGACAAAGTAATGGATCTAATTCAATCCGATAAAAATGTAATCGCTTGTATTGCGCCTAGCTTTCCAGCTGAATTTATGGAATACGAAGATTATAAAACATTAGTCGGAATGATTCGAAACATTGGCTTTTCTAGTGTTCACGAAGTTGCTTTTGGCGCCGATATTGTTGCTTTAAAATACAAAAATATTTTAGAAAAAGAAAAATTAAGTAATTATATTTCATCCGATTGCCCTGCAGTTGTAACGTATATAGAGAAATACAGTCCGGATTTAGTAAAAAACTTAATTCCTATCGTTTCCCCAATGGAAGCAACTGCTAGAGTACTGAAAGAAAT
>DAOQAK010000086.1 GCA_035353855.1 Bacteroidales bacterium
TTTCTCGAATCATCCAGCTTTGTAATTCTGCTTCATTTTTAAGATGCTGTTCTTTGATTCTGTTTTGGCATTTAGGACATTTTTTCCAATTATCATTGACTGCTTCATCACCTCCAATATGAATATATTTATAAGGGAAAAGCGATGCAACTTCATCAATAACATCTTTATAAAACTGAATTACCGTATCATTTCCGGCACACATTATAGCTTTTGGAGGCCAGTAGGGGCCGATTTGAACAAAATATGGATAGTCATCACAAGCAAATTCGGGATAAGAAGCTAAAATAGCAGAGCAATGCCCTGGAATTTCTATTTCAGGAACAACATCTATGTGTCTTTGAGCAGCATAAGCAACTACTTCCCGAATCTGATCTTTGGTGTAATATCCTCCGTATGAGGCTTTTTCTCCCTCTTTTGGGGGCTCTCCTTTTGTCCAAGAAACCTGGCTTCTATCAACTCTCCAAGCTCCGACTTCAGTTAATTTGGGATATTTATCAATCTGAATTCGCCAGCCGTGGTCATCAGTCAGATGCCAGTGAAATTTATTTATTTTGTAAAGAGCCAATATATCCAAATGTTTTTTAATGTATTCAACATCAAAAAAATGTCTTGACACATCTAAATGATTTCCACGCCATGCAAATCTGGGATAATCCAAAATTTCAAGACAGGAAAAGGTGATTTTTGTCGGATTATTTTTATTGATGTTGTTTGGAGCAAGTTGATATAGAGTCTGAAATCCGTAAAATAATCCGGTTGTTGTATTTGCCTCTATAATAATTTTATTTCTTTTAATTTTCAAACGATATCCTTCATCCCCCAACTTTATATCTTTTTTTGAATTAATAGAAAAATAGATGCAGTTTTTAACTTTGTGTTCAGGGGTAACAATGGTTGGGTTAAATCCAAAATACTTTTCAAAATATTCTACAATATAGGTAACCGTAGTATTATTTTTGTCAATATTACTAAAAGATATAGTAGTGTTATTATCAAAAGTAAAAAAACCATATTTCATCCTAATACTGACAGGCTCAGGAATTATAGAAACATTTTCTTTGTCAATAAGTGTGCATCCCGAATAAAGACAAGAAAGGGTTAGCACTATAAAAACAATTTTTTTCATGGATTTTGGAATAAAAAATAACTTAATCAATAAATTTATTTTGATAATAAGGGAATTCCTTTACCAGTTCACCTGAATAATAAAAGTCGAAAGCAAGTCCTCCAAAAGTATGAGGAACCCCATCTATCGTGATTTTTGCCCCACCGATTTCTGGAGTCGGTTTAGGAATGGAGAGGTTAAACCCCAAGTTGAACAAGGTTGCTAAAACACCGGCGTTGTACGAAATATCTTGTCCCCTTCGTTCCCATTGTTTTTGAAATTGATGTAACATTATGCCGGCATAGAGATAAGAGTAATAATTACTTTTGCCGTTTGTAAGTCTTTGAATTCTGGCTGCCGAATCAACCCCATTTTCATAATTCAACGCATTCTCATATTTTTTTGAAATATAGAATTCAGAAGAGGGATCCTTTAAATATTTTTCTATTCTCATAGCAGTAAATTCCTTAATTCCGGTTACCCCCATAGAGAACTTTGTCTCTGTAACTAATACTTTTACTGGACCGAGGTAGGATTTAAATACTTCGCGATTCGTATTATAAAGCCGTATTTGTTCTCCAATCAAAGTAGCAACAATAAGTCGTGGTTCAATTCCGGCATTTTTTGCAGCACTATCGATAACATCTTTTTCCTTTGATATGGCAATTTTAAGAGCAGCCCATTGTTGGGTATTCATCCATTCAATTGCATTATTCGGATTTTGTAACTTTTGAGGTTTGGAAAGTAACTCAGATCCTTGATTTAGTAATTTTTCGTATTCTTTTTTAATTTTAGGATTTGAATTAATATAGATTTCAGTAGCAGCAATCATTTGACGGATTGATTTAGGATTTTCATTTGTTTTGACCGCTTCCAAAATATTATTGGCATTGTATGGAAAAAATTTACTTATACAAATAATTTTGTAAAAGTCGATTGCTCTTTGGTTACTGTTGAAAGAATAATCTTCAACATTGCTTCCGCTAACTTTGCCCATTTCTTCAATTTCCATCAAGTAACGGTTATTTTTATCAATAGTTCCTTTGTTTTTTGTGAGTCCTAAGTTAAAGACTGCCCAGGCAGTAATGATTCCGAAACCAGCAATAGCAAATCCGTATAATGCAATACGCCAAATCCATTTCAGAAAGAATTTCTTTTTATTTATTTCATTCATTTTCTTGATTATTTCTTTTAAAATTTTAGTCGGCAAAATTACAAAAATCAATTCAGAATTTACATTAAAATTATCTTAAAAATTAAACACATTTTAGTTTGCTCAATAACACCTTTTTTTTAAATAAAAGTTTTTTTTTCTCTGTAAAAAATTTATTTTTAACTTTAAGTAATTGAATGTTAGTATAATAAATAAAAATCGATTTTATTTTTTAAAAAAGTGATTATTTCAAAAAAATGTTTATTTTTGTGCATATTTACTAACTAAATCATTTTAAAATGAACGAACAAGAAAACACCGTTAGCTTTTTTAGATTTGAAGATTTAAGAATTTATGCTAAAGCACTTGATTACATCACCTGGTTACATGGCGTTATTGCTAATTTTCCGGATTCTCAGTATGTCGTTTTAGGTGAGCCTTTCTTGAAGTCAGCTCAAGCAATTGCACTACATATTGCGGAAGGTTCTGCAAGAAACAAAGCTCAATTTGTTTATTACTTAAAAATGGCTAAAAGTTCAGTTAGAGAATGTGTTGTATATACTGAATTTGCTTCTAAACTTTCGGCAATTAATAATGATGAGAAAGAGTACTCTAGAAACCAACTTATGGAACTTACCAAAATGATTGGATCTTTGGTGGCTTCTCTTCAAAGATCAGTTCCTGTATCTAGGGAAGATGATGACATTGATGGAATGCCAGAAATGTAATAATTTTTGTTTATATTTTTTACAGATAATTTTGTGTTTAATTCTCACAAAGTTATCTGTTTTTTTTGCTCTATAAATAGCTACATTTTTCAGTTGTCCATCTTTCCTTTCAATTGTTTTTTTATCTTTGCACGCGAAAATAAAAAAACTTAAAACTTAAAAATTATGGCAATTGTAAAACCTTTCAAAGGATTACGTCCTCCTAAAGAAATTGTAAAACAGTTGGCATCCCGCCCCTATGATGTCCTTAATTCAGAAGAAGCCCGTGCTGAAGCTTCCGGTAATCCTTATTCTTTGCTAAGGATTACAAAAGCTGAAATTGATTTCCCGAAAGGGACAGATGAGCATTCTCAAATGGTTTATGATAAAGTTGTTGAAAATTTCAATTTGTTCAAAAAAAATGGCTGGATCATAAAAGAGGATGAAGAGAAATTCTATATTTACGCCCAAAAGATGGAAGGAAGGATACAATATGGAATAGTAGGGTGTGCCCATATTGATGATTATTTGAATAATGTAATCAAAAAACATGAATTAACTCGAAAAGATAAAGAGGAAGACCGTATGATTCATGTTAGAATAACAAATGCCAATGTTGAGCCTGTGTTTTTTGCATATCCTGATAATAAAAATATTAATGAGATTGTTGAAAATATAGTAAAAAATCAGGTTCCTGAATATGATTTTGTTGCAGATGAGGGTTTCGGCCATCAGTTATGGGTTATCAATGATGCCTCTGTCAACAAGAGAATTTCTGAAATTTTCAAGAATGAAATACCCTATTTATATGTTGCTGATGGGCATCATCGTACTGCAGCCGCTGCTTTAGTCGGAAGTGAAAAACGAAGAAACAATCCTCATCATACCGGTAATGAAGAATACAACTACTTTATGGCAGTTATTTTCCCGGCAAATCAGCTTAAAATTATTGACTATAATCGGGTTGTTAAAGACTTAAACGGTCTTTCCAATAATCAATTTATGGATCTTCTCTCAGAGACATTCACTGTAGAAAAAATTGGAAAAGAAATATACAAACCTTCTAAATTACATGAATTCAGTATTTATATAGATGGATTTTGGTACAAAATGACTGCAAAACAAGGCACTTACAATGATCAGGATCCGATTGGAGTTTTGGATGTGACCATACTTTCTGAGAAGGTTCTCGACAAAGTATTAGGAATAAAGGATTTAAGAACTGATAAAAGAATTGATTTTATTGGTGGAATACGCGGTCTTGGTGAATTGAGACGTAGAGTTGATAGTGGAGAAATGAAAGTGGCTTTTGCACTTTATCCGGTTTCAATGGAGCAATTAATTAATATTGCTGACTCAGGGAATATAATGCCTCCCAAAACAACTTGGTTTGAACCAAAGTTGCGTTCAGGACTGGTTATTCACGAATTAGAATAAATGGAATCATTATAAACTAAAAAGACCATGTATTTATATATGGTCTTTTTTTTGTGTTATAAGTTTAAGCAATAAATTTTTTGCTCATATTTTTTATAAGTCAATTTTGATACTTAATGAAGAGCAATTAAGGTAATGTCCCAAAAAGTGTGTATGGTAAAAGTTCATTTTGTATTTGCAAAGTTATTATTTTTTTAATCCTATTTTCATCTTCAAAATTTTTGCGGTCAATAATCCCATCTGAACTTTTGTTTTTCGTTAAGGAACGATGTCACCTTAAATTGATATGCATTCCTAGTCATAGCTACATATCCCAGGAGCAATATGGTCGCTTCAGTATTAGGTAAAGCTCCTCGCATTCTGGTAGTTCTTTTATAATCCCTATTCAATCTTTCTACCCAGTTCGTCGTGTATATCATGCTTCTAATCCTATAGTCATAGTTGAGATAGGTAAAGTAATAGCGATATCTTTCGTTTTTTAGTTTTTCTCCGAATACAGGATAGTATTTACTCCATTTTTCACAGAACAAATGAAATCTTTCCATCCCTTTTTTCATGCTGTCGTACTTGTCGTCGCATGCGAACACCTGCCTCAGATCTTCGGCAACTTCTGCCTTGTGTTTTACTTTCACCTTTTTCTGACATTCTCTCTGTAAATGAACCGTACAGAGCTGAACATCAGCCATTTTGAAATGATTCTGAACAACTGTCTCTATGCCCGTAAGTCCGTCGCAGACAACAAGCCCGACCTCCTTCACACCCCTCTCTTTCAAATCGGCAAAAATATCATTCCAAAATGAAGATCCTTCCGTTGGATTGTTTACAATTGTAAGTACTTCTCTAGAAGTATCCTCTTTTACTGCCAGTATGGTGAAGTATGCTTCTTTGCTTACGCTGTCAACTCGACGAGTCGCTATGAAGGTCGCATCTATGTATAGAATCGGATAGTAGCTATCCAATCTTCTTGTCAGCCATGCTGCCACCTCTTCTCGGGCGTAATCGAACATCCTGCTCACTTGGCTGCTGCTGTATGATTTTCCGTATATTTCTCCGAACAAGTCGCCTACTTGCTCTGTAGTCAGCCCTGCACCATACAGTTTGAAGGCTATCTGCCTCGCTTCTTCTTCCTGGTCTCGCAACAATCCTAATATCATAGGATAGAAGTTCCCGTTGCGTGTTCTCGGAACCTTTAGTTCCAAAAGTTTACCCTGTCCATAAGTCTTTCTGAAACGATAGCCGTTGCTGAGATCTCCATTTGAAAAATTGTGCTCCTGGCGTTCAGCCTTCATAAGAATTTCAAGACTCATCCGTAGAATTTCTTCAATTCCTGAACCATGGTTGATGATGTTCTCTAAAATTTCGTAATTTTGCGATTGTGTAAAATTCATTGTTTGTGTTTTTTTATTTTGCTTTACAAAAATATTAAACTTTGAGTTTTACACACTTTTTGGGATAGTATCCACCGAACTCAATTACCCAATATTTGCACACCGTAAAAACTTAAAATCCGACGGCTCGCTATGCTTGCCCGTCGGACTTTATAAATATAAAAACTGAAGTTTATCCAGCTATTGCATCAATTTTTCACAATCTTTGAAGTGGTAATTAGCTTATCGGCTGAAAATACCTTAAGGAAATAAATTCCATTGCTAAAATCCTGCAATTCGATTTGGGTTTCATTTCCATCCTCAACTTTAATAATTTTAACCAATTTCCCATTCACATCAAAAATTCGAATTGAAGTCATAGCCAATAAGGGGTCATTATTTCGAACCGTTACATACTGAGTAGCAGGATTTGGAAAAATTTCAATATTGGCAAACTTATCAATTTCCAATACTGAAATTGTAGATTGAATAAGAAGTTCTGCGGGAGAAGAGAGTCCGCAATCATTAATAGCAATAACTGAAAGAGTGCCCATACCGGCAGTCGGAATGGTCAGTTGAACATTATTAATGGTGCTTTGAGCTAAAGTCCAATTCGGATTGGTGATGGTCCACTGATAGAGTTCCGCATTGGGCACGGCTGAAATGGTATACATATAAGGTC
>DAOQAK010000087.1 GCA_035353855.1 Bacteroidales bacterium
ACCGATGTCAGTCGGGCAGGGTTACAGGTTTGAATCCTGTCGGGGTCACTAGATAAATAAAGAGTTCAGCGTTTAATAAAGTTGAGCTCTTTTTTTTTGTAACCATAAATGTAACTATATCTATTGTCATATAAGGGGCATAAATGCAACTGAAATAAGCACCTGTTCATTTTGTTTTCTTTTATTAATAAACATTTTTCTTTTTTCAGTCCTTAAACATACAGGGCATATTATAGGCTATCTACCAAGCAAAGATAATATTGTTTTAATATTTCCTTTTAAAAATATTAGCTATATGTTTTCTTTAATTTAAAATATTTGTATTTTTGAAAACCGTTTACAATCGCTTACAAATAGATTGTATACGGACATACTGCAACACAAATGTTGGCACCAAGTGTGACATACAGTGCAAATTGAAAATTAAAGTGAGAAAAAATAACAGATAAAAAAGAGCAAAATGACAAAAAACATTGAACCAAATCTAAAACCGATTAGCGGATACCTAAAACTTGGAAAATCCGAAAATTTTGTAATTCCAGAATATCAACGCAGTTATTCTTGGGGTATTTCACACTGTGATAAATTGTGGCAAGATATTGAAACATTTATTTCTTCAAACGCCAGTGACCCCTATTTTTTTGGTACAATCATAGTGGATTGCTCAAAACCCAATAGATTAAGTTTAATTGACGGACAGCAACGGACAACGACATTTTTGTTATTGCTTAAGGCTTTGTTGATAAGATTGAATTTTGTCATAATTGAAACTCCAAACGATGAAGATTCAGCTGCTTTGAAAGCTGGACTTATTGCAAAAAGGAATCTAATTATGAAAATTTTATATAAAGCCGAAGATGAAGAAATTCCTTTAATGTTGAAAGATAATACTAAGTCCCAAAACATAGTGATAATTGAAAACACCTCTATTAATGAGTTGCATTTAGAAGAAGTAAAGAAAATTATTGAAGCAACGGACTTTCATACTGCTGAGCAAAATGTTTATAAGATTCCGCGCAAGCAAAAGGACAATAAATACACTAATCACTTCCGTAATTTTAAATACTTCTACAACAAGTTACAAGAAAAAAGCGATGCCCAATTGAATCAATTTGCAAGAATATTTTTGGATAATTGCCAAGTAATTGAAATCAGAAGTTGGGATATAGAACAAGCAATCACAATGTTTAATTCTCTTAATTCTACTGGACTTCCTCTTGCAGATGCAGATATTATTTCGGCTTTACTATATTCAAAGTCAGGAGAAGACAGAAATGAATTTAAAGAGCAATGGGAAAGTATTAACAAATTGGCGTACGAATTAAACACCAAAAAAATTATTGACATCGACTCGGTATTACAACAATTTATGTATATCAATCGTGCCTTAAATAAGGAATATGTTACTACAAAAGGAGATGGTAAGGAATCAGTTGATGTAACTACTCCAGGTTTAAGAAAATATTACAAAGATGAAGATGATTTTGGCATTAAATCACCGAGAAATTTATTGCATAATCCTCTAGGGCTTTGCAAAAACTTGAATAAAATAACAAAGATATGGAATGTTGTAGAAGACTACCCAATTGTCAAATTACTTTTAAAGTGTAATGAAAATGCCAAGTTATTTTTATCAGGTTATTTGTATCGCTTTGATACGGAAGAAATTACAGAGGAGAATGTTTTGGATATATGTGAAATTCTATTGAGATTGTTTACAGTTTTAGAATTAAGCGATTCAGGATATTCAAGTGCTAAATTCAAATCTTTTTTGTTTGCTGAAAATATTAAATTGGTCGATAAAAACATTTCAATTGAAACAATTAAAAATAATTTTAACCAGCATATTAGCAGAAATTGGACTGAAGATAGCATAAAAGAATCCATTTTTGAATATGATAAAAACCTTCTTGTATTTATTAATGAATATGCTTTTTCAAAAAGTAAAAGTGTCAATTTTGATTTTGCAGAAAATGTAAATATTGAGCATATTATGCCTGCAAGTGGTCGAAATATTACCACAATACAAACAGATGCGGGTATTAATAACAAAGAAGAGTTTAATGGTATAGTAAACAAACTGGGTAATAAAATATTACTTGAGGAAGATATAAATAAGTCAATAGGTAGAGAATGGTTTAAAACAAAAAAGCAAAACTCTATTAAGGATAAATCAGGATACAAAGACAGTGGATATGCAATTGCACAAGCTCTGACTAAATATCCTAATGATACTTGGACAAAAGATGACATTGATAAAGCTACAAATAAAGCTGTTGAAAGAATTGTAAAGTTTATTTTTAATAAGTAATGACAAGCGAACACCAGCTGCCAACAGCAAGTTTGTATAACCGGCGGGTGATCAGGGATTAGACAGGTAAGACATGAGATGACAACCGAAATACTCAACCACAACAGCGGGAAATACCCAGCGGATATACAAACAGCAGCCCTTATGTATAACTTAATTAAAAAAATATGGAACCAATAAATTTTAAACGAGCATTCTATCTGAAACTTGGGGAACAAGGAAAATGGGAAGATGATTTGAAAAACGGAGACAAAGCGCGAATTGGATGGTCTGATATAGACATTAATGATATTCAAAAAAAAGACTGGGCGAAAATAAGATTGGAAATAGAAAAAGACTTTAAAATACGTGAAAAGAAGAATGGAGCAACACAAGATTTTAACGCGCTAAAATCATTTTGTGAAGCAACCGATGAGGACATTTTTATCACTTTTTTTGACGGGAAACTTTATTGGTGTGTTTTAGATAACACCATAATGCAACAAGATGAAAAATCAAAATTTCGGACAACGAAAATGAAGTGGACTTGTAACGCAATTGATGGGAAGATTCTTTATATCAATCAAATATCAGGAAGAATCTCCAAGACACAAGGATATAGAGCTACATTATGCAGTATTGAAGAAAAAGACACATTAAAACGAATTATTAATGCTGAAAAAAGCCCCATTATTGACCAAATTGAAAAGAAAAAAGCTGAGTTGTGCGATTTTATTCAGAAAGCATTTGCAGAGTTACATTGGAAAGATTTAGAAACTTTAGCAGATTTAATATTTAGACAAAGTGGTTGGCGAAGAATAAGTAGGCTTGGTGAAAAAATGAAATATGTAGACCTGGAATTAGAAGACCCGATAACAAAAGATTTATATCAGGTGCAAGTTAAGGCCTCTGCAGGGAAACAAGAATTTGAGGAATACGCTGAACAATTTACCGGGTTAGGTTATAAGGAATTATTTTTTGTTGTTTTTAAACCAGACCGTTCGTTACTTAAACTTCATAACTATCCGGAGAATGTTACATTATTAACAGGACAAGTACTTGCGGAATTAATTATAGATTTGGGCTTATTGAATTGGGTGACACAAAAGATAAATTAAAAGACGCTCCCTCTTAAAACTTCATATAACAATTAATTACTAATATCAATTCTTATTAGTCTCAATTTTTACAAAACTTATTAATCATATATTTGCTGAAAACTTATCAAATCAAATTATTAACTATACTATGACCAAAGAACAACAACGCGACGAGCTTCACCGTGCTATATGGCAAATTGCTAACGACCTGCGGGGTGCCGTGGATGGATGGGATTTCAAATCGTATGTACTGGGATTTCTGTTCCACCGCTTTATTTCGGAAAACCTCACCACCTTCCTCAACCGCGAAGAACACCGTGCCGGAAACAAAGATTTTGATTATGCTCAACTTCCGGATGCCGAAGCTGAATTTGGCCGCGCCGACACAGTGAAAGAAAAAGGTTTTTACATGCTGCCTTCCGATTTATTTGTCAACGTGTGCCGCAATGCCCGCAACAATCCCAACCTGAACGAAACCCTGAGCAATGTTTTTAAGAACATTGAAAACTCTGCCAAAGGTTTCGACAGCGAAGATGATCTGAAAGGCTTGTTCGACGATATAGACGTGAACAGCAACAAGCTGGGCGGTACCGTGATCAAGCGCAACGAACTCCTGGTGAAAATTCTCGAAGCGGTGAACGGGCTGCAATTGGGCAATTTCGAGGACAACACCATTGATGCCTTTGGCGATGCCTACGAGTTTCTGATGACCATGTATGCCAGCAATGCCGGCAAATCGGGCGGTGAGTTTTTCACCCCGCAGGAAGTGTCGGAATTGCTTGCCGAGATTACCGTGGTAGGCAAGAAAAGCGTGAACAAAGTGTACGACCCCGCCTGCGGATCGGGTTCGCTGCTGCTTAAATTTGCCAAAGTGCTCGGCAAGAACAATGTCCGTCAGGGGTTCTTCGGGCAGGAGATCAACATTACCACATACAACCTGTGCCGTATCAACATGTTTCTGCACGATATCAATTTCGAGAAATTCAACATAGCCAACGGCGATACCCTCACCGACCCGAAACACTGGGACGATGAACCTTTCGACTGCATTGTTTCCAATCCGCCTTACTCCACCAAGTGGGATGGCGACAATAATCCGCTGCTGATCAACGACCCCCGCTTTTCGCCTGCCGGTGTGCTGGCTCCCAAAAACAATGCCGACCTGGCGTTTACCATGCACATGCTTTCGTGGCTTTCCACTACCGGAACGGCTGCCATTGTAGAGTTTCCGGGTGTGCTGTACCGGGGCGGCGCCGAGCAGAAAATCCGCAAATACCTCGTGGATAACAACTACATTGATACCATTATTCAGCTGCCTGCCAACCTGTTTTTCGGGGTGGGAATTGCCACCTGCATTATTGTGCTGAAAAAGAGCAAGACCGACAACAAAACGCTGTTTATCAATGCTTCTGCCCAGTTTGTAAAAGCCGGAAACAAAAACAAGCTGACCGAAGAAAACCGGCTTGCTATTCTGAATGCATTCAAAGAGCGAAAGGACAATCCCTATTTCGCTGCCCTGGTGGATAATGCCGATGTAGCTGCCAACGACTACAACCTCTCGGTAACCAGCTACGTGGCGCAGGAAGATACCCGTGAACTGGTGGATATTACCGCACTGAATGCCGAAATAGCCGAACTGGTGGAACGCCAGAACCAGCTACGTACCGAAATTGATGCCATCGTTGCCGAACTGGAAGGAGCAGCATTATGAACAGAATTAAACAACTGATTGAAGAACTATGCCCGGAGGGGGTGGAGTTTAAGGAATTGGGGGAAGTCGCATATATTTTAAACGGTTATGCATTTAAAAGTAAACTATATAGTAAAGACGGAGTTCGTGTGATAAGAATTTCTGATGTTCAAAAGGGTCGAATATCAGGTGAAAGTTTAATATTTTATCCAATACAAACATTAAATGAAATTGAAAATTATTTATTATATGAAAATGATTTAGTCATGTCCTTGACTGGCAATGTTGGTCGTGTTGCAATTATTTCAAACAAACATCTACCTGCTGGATTAAATCAACGAGTAGCATGTATACGAGTAATAGATAATAACAAAGTATTAATTAGATTTTTATTTCACTTCTTTGATCAAAACGAATTTGAAAGGGATGCTATGAATTCATCGTCAGGGGCAGGCCAAAAGAATATGAGTACAATCTGGCTTTCAAATTATAAAATTCCCATCCCCCCTCTTCCCATACAGCAGGAAATAGTAAGGATCCTCGATACCTTTACCGCCTTAGATGGCTCACTGCAAGCCGAACTCGAAGCCCGCCGCAAACAATACGAACACTACCGCAACCAACTGTTGAATTTTGAAGGAAAGGAAGTGGAGTGGAAGACGTTGGGGGAAATAGGAAATATTCAAAGAGGAGTACGTGTGGTGCGAAATCAACTTTTAGAGAGCGGAAAATATCCTGTTTATCAAAATAGCATGAAACCATTAGGTTACTTTGATAAAAGTAATTATAAAGCTAATACTACTTTTATAATAAGTGCAGGAGCAGCAGGAGACATAGGTTATAGCGATGTTGACTTTTGGGCTGCTGATGATTGTTTCTTATGCTTATGCCCTGATAATCTAAATAGTAAATTTTTATATTATTTTTTACTTTGCAATCAAAACTACCTGTATTCAAGAGTAAGAAGAGCAAGCGTACCACGTTTATCACGTGAAGTGGTTGAAAAAATCAAAATCCCCCTTCCACCCCTTACGGAGCAGGAACGAATAGTAGGGATATTGGATAAATTTGATGCGTTGGTGTCTTCGACAGGCTCAGCCACCGGCGGAATACCTGCCGAAATAGCCGCCCGCCGGAAGCAGTACGA
>DAOQAK010000088.1 GCA_035353855.1 Bacteroidales bacterium
TCTCTTTAGACTTCATAAACTTTTTGCTTAGTCCCCAGAAAATTTATGTGACCCAGAATTATTTTGCCATTTGTATTTTTCTGCATTTATATATGAGAAGGCCGATGTAAGTGCCTGCGATTCTTTTAGCGTAGATGTATTAGTAACATTAATGTTTTTAATTATTTTACCATTGAATGAATATACTTTTCCATTTTTTGTATGTACAATTAGTGTTGTTCCAAAAATTTCCGCATTTTCATAAGTCTGGATAAATCGGTAATGTAGGTCGCCGAGTTTATCTTCCTGAACATTTGAAAATGAAAAGCCCATTTCCGGTGATAAGCCAATGACTTTAAAAATCCAGCTTTGCCAATTATTAAAATTTATTTCGGAGCCTTGCCTGAATTTTATATATACCGGAACATCCCTGCCTTTTTCATATGCTACACAGGCTGCTCCTGTAATTTTTTTTGTGGCTTCACTCGAAAAATAAATCTGTGCATTACTATAATTGTTAATACACAGAATTGAAACCAACACCATAAAGATAAATTTTTTCATAAAAGATTTGGTTTTAATTATTAATGTGATTGATATGATTGTTTCAAAGAAATTAGACAAAAATAAAAATACTTCCTTGCGGGGAGGTTTTTATTTTTACAAATATCAAAATTTATTCTTTTAATAAAAATGTTTTAACATTAGTTTTACTCGTTCTTAAAAGATTGGCGGAATAACCTGGTATAGAAGAATTGTGGCAAGAGGTAAGCTCATTCTCATTTACACATTATTAATATATCATGAATAAACCGGTATCGTATCGGTATAAAAAAACCTCTGTATGATTACAGAGGTTTTTAGGATAATTAAATAGCTAGTTATTTCGTAATAGTTACTTTTTTTATGATAGTAGATTTATCAGATTTAAGTTTTACAAAATATACTCCCTGGCAAAAATCTGAAGCATCAATATGAATAGAGTTATTGTCATTGATTTTCTTCTCAAATAGCTTTTCTCCAATAATATTAATAATGCAGAGATTAACATTTTGATTATTTAAATTAGAAAAATTAATATCAAATGCACCGGAACTAGGATTCGGAAAAATATTGAAATCTACATCGGGAATTTCATAGGTGCCTACATTCGGGTCAATTAAAGCAGTAACGGGAGTTCTTGCGCTGGTACATAAAGTAGAAGTTTGTTCAACCTGCCAGTTGTAAAAGTAATAGTAATATGCCGTTGCTGTAGATCCGGCTGTATTTCCTGTAATGGAAATTAAATTTGAAACGGTGTAAGGATATACAGCTCCTGCATTATCTCTCCAGAAATTACATGCTGCCGATGCTCCAAGTCTATAGCCTGTACCGCTTGGCACATTAAGGTTTAATGTGATTACCTGTTCTCCTGTTGTAGTAATGTTTATAGTTACTGAATCTATCCCGACTCCGCTGCTGTTTGCTAACCAGATGGTTTTATTACCTGTAGAATTTGCATAAACCTTAACAGTTTTAATGGTAAGAGGTGCTAATGCATCAAATATCATAGCCAACCTTGAAGTGCTGGTGTAATATCCGCCTGTTGTGGTTTTAGCTGTTAATCCAGCTGATTGTGTCGGATATGTTGTGCCAACATCATTTTGTACATAGTATGTTGTAGTGGCGGATATTGTTGGCGAATAGGTTGCGCCTGTATTTACAATAGTTCCACCTGTTGCCTGGTTATACCAGTTAAGTGTTCCGCTACCTGATGCACTTAAATATGCAGTTCCTGCAACTGGTATCGTATCTCCAATAGTAGTAGGAGAAGTAGGAGCATCAATATTAATAAAAGAAGTTTTGGTTATTGAGTCATTGCCGCAAGTGCCTCCATATGCTACTAATTTTACATCAAAAACTCCTTCTGTGTTATATGTATGTGAGGGGCTGGCCTGAGTGCTGGTTGTTCCATCACCAAAATTCCACAAATATGACGAAGCACCTGAACTTTGATTTGTAAATTGAATGGTTGCAGGAACAGAACAAGATGTACTGTTAGCTGATGTAAATCCTGAAACAGTTACTCCGCTTGTTGAAGCAGCGCCCACACCTACAGCATACCATGCATTTTCAACAGCAGCAAGCTCGGGGGAACATGTGCCGGGGTAGAGATCGTTACAAGCTTGAATAGAATAGGTCCGAGCAGCAGCATAATCAGATGATGAGGTTAAATAGTTTGTTAACGTGCGAAATGCAATAGCGGCGGCTTTAGTCATTCCGATTGCACTTACATTATAAGCATTTCCTTTGTCATTAGTGCCTGAACCACCTTGGGTTAATAAATAAAACCAGTATGCCATAGGTCCATTATTATAATGAACGCCTCCGTTATCGCTGGTACCTGTATACCAGTTAGTGCCTTCGTAAGTATCAGGTAATGAATATGCATTTGGGTTTGAAATATCTCTTACAATAACTCCAATATCTTCGCCCATTGACCAGTTAGCAGCTGCTGGTTTTGCATACCATTCTATACAGGTTCCGAAAATATCACTGTACCCTTCACTTAATGCTCCTGATTCATCCTGGTAGGTGAGGTTTGCTGTGTTTGATGTTAATCCATGAGTTATTTCATGTCCACAAATATCAATTGATGTTAAAGGTCCGTATGTATCACTGCCAGATGTTCCGCCATCGCCAAAAACCATATAGCTTCCGCTCCAATAAGCATTAATATAATTTGAACTGTAATGAACATAAAGCATAAGTTTATAACCATTGCCATCAATGCTGTTTCTACCATATGTGTTGTAAAAATAATCATAAGTTTTTTCAGCAGCCCAATGTGCATCCGTTGCTACTTCATCTTTAGAAGTATTCACGTTATTCCAGTTATTATCTGTATCAGTAAAATCAACAGCAGAAGACGTAGATGTTCCATTCTTTAAATTTAATGTTTGAATACCATTACCCCTGGAAGTTTCTCTAAGCCTGTATGATGATGTGCTTTGCTGATCGGTTGTTATTGTTTGTGTTCCGCTATATTTTGTAACAGCTGTTCCTTGAACATCTGTAGTGTTAATCCTGTTATGTTTTGCAATTATTTTTCCTGTGTTAACATCAACATAAATGTAATCGCGGCTTAAAGGTTGGTTTGCAAAAATATCAAAACGATAAGCAAGGTAATATTTGTCAGAAGAAAATTTTCCGTTTTCAGGTACTATTACCATTTCGCCTTTTGGGTAATATGTTGCTTTTGAATCATCAAGTAAATACTGAAGATTTTTTTCTTCCTGCGGGATTTCCCATTGATAAACTTTAGCGTTAACATAACCTAATGCTTTCTGAAGAGCAACGCTTTCGTTTATTGAAACATTTGTAGAAGCTTCTACATATTTTTTAATTTTTCCATTCACTGAAACTACTTTGTTATTTTTTACATGAGCGATGTAATCGCCACCAATAACAGGGTATCCGTTATATGTTTGCTGATAACGGTAATGCGTGTAACCGATTTGATCGTTTTCTGATTTGGTAAATTTTAAATCGAAGCTTGAAGGCAAATCAAAATTATTTATCAGCCATGATTGCAGATCTGACAGATCTATTTCCTGTCCTTTACTGAAATTGATCAATGAAGGTAAATAATCATCGTTAATTAAAACGACTGATTCAGCACTGTTAACTATTTTTTTTGCTTCACTTCCAGTTATAAACTGGGCATTTGATAAGTATTGCATAAAGATACCTGTCAAAATAAGAAAGATAGTTTTTTTCATAACGATTTAGGGTGTTTGTGTTAGTTAAAATGATGAACAAATATAAAAATAAAAAAAGTATAAATCAAGCAGCTACAAAAGAATAGTGTTAATTTATATGTATAAATTAACACTGTTAAAATGGTAATATCTATGTAATAATAATATTTTATTACCAACGGGTTTTTTTTTAAAATGAAAATTTATACAAATTTAAGAAGAAAGTATAAAATATATTGAAAAATAGTTAATGTTTTTCGATACTGAATTATATTACAATGATGTAATTGATTTTTTTGATAGCAGTATATAAAAATAATTCTCCAATTATAATTTACTTTATTAATTGGTATTTCTTTCATGTAAATTGTTTTAATAAGTGGAAATATCTTTAATGAAGTTAATCTCATTATCCGTTTTTTTTGTTATTTTTGTTAATTATTTTTCTATACAGAATATTATTAATGATACTTATCAGACCCTTTTTCATTATTGCGTTTTTGTTATATTTAAATTTTGTAACTGCATCTGAAAAAGATACAGTTGAAGTAAACATATTGCTTGATAAATGTAAAAGAGAAGTAAATATCGATCCTAAAAATGCAAATGTTCTTTGTTTCGAATATTTGGAAATCAGCACTCAAAAAAACTTTTATAATAAGGTCTCCGAATGCCTTATTCAGCTTGGTATTGAACATGGTTATGTAAAAAATTATGATGCCGCAATAATCTTTTTAAAAAAAGCCAACTACCTAAATCATCTTATAAAAAATTTTCAAGAAGAATCAATTAACTGGTTGAAAACACATAAGGAGCCGGATTTGATTTTTATGGATATTCAATTATCGGATGGTTTAAGTTTTGAAATTTTTGATCATATTCAAACCACGCTTCCTTTGATATTTGTTACTGTACTCGACAACCAGATGATTAACGCTTTTAAAGTTAATAGTATTGATTATTTACTTAAGCCTGTCAGAGAAGAAGCATTGAATACGAGTATTGAAAAATTTAATAAGCTAAGGGGAAAATATTTTTTAAATGCACCCAAACAGGATATTTATAATTTCCTGAAGTCTGAAGTAAAAAATAAAAATTACAAAAATCGTATACTGCTGAAAATAGGTAATGTTTACAAAACTGTTTTTACTGATGATATCGCATATTTTTCAGTGGAAAAAGAAGGGTTATATATTTATAAGTTTGATGGCGCAAAAATATTTGCAGGAACTCCGCTGGATGCATTCGAAACGATGCTGAATCCTTCTGGCTTTTTTAGAATCAACAGGCAATATATTATCAATATTAAACCGATTCAATCAATTCAGCAATATTTTAACAGCCTGTTAATACTTACTTTAAGCCCTTCTGTTAATGAAAAAGTAATAGTTAGCCATGAAAAAGTTTCTGATTTTAAAGAGTGGTTAAATCAATAAAGGTAAAGCTAAAGTGGAGTATTTTTTTTCGTATTATAAAGAAATAAAAAACCAATATAGTTAAGCAAAATAAAAAATAAATAAATAAAATATGAAACGTACTGCAAAAGCACACTGGTCTGGAGACCTTAAAGAAGGCAAAGGAACATTAACAACACAAAGTGGTATTTTAAACAACACGAATTATAGTTTCAAAACACGTTTTGAAGAAGGTGAAAATGGAACCAATCCTGAAGAACTACTTGCTGCTGCTCATGCCGGTTGTTTTACAATGTCGGTTGCTTCAATTTTATCTAAAAAAGGGATTGTGCCTGTTTCTTTGGATACAACAGCATCTTTAACGATGGAAGGGTTGACGATTACAGCTATACACCTTTCAATATCGGCTTCAGCAAAAGGCATTAGTGCTGATGAGTTTATTGCTATTACCAAGGATGCAGAAAAAAATTGCATTATTTCCAAAGCATTAAGCGTATTAATTACTTCCGAAGCTCATTTTATTGAATAAAATATTTGATCAGAAGCAGTATTAATTCATATATCCCGCTTTTGATTTTTAATATCATTTATACTGTTGACCAACAGCTAGTGTCTGCTGGCGTGATACGATCATATCTTTATTAAAATAATTTCATTTGTTTATTGCATTAGCGTGCAATGTGGTTTGGTAATAAAATGAAGTTTAACGGTAATTGCGGAATATTCTCTCCCGGAAGGATTTCATTATTTCATTTTTTCGGCTCACATAAAATAAATGGGGAGAAGTATTATTTTTGGCAGCAAAAATTATC
>DAOQAK010000089.1 GCA_035353855.1 Bacteroidales bacterium
TACGTTACAAAATTATTTTTTTAATTTTGTCCAGCTATTTAGGGGGGTAAGACAAGATAAGGTAAAAGAAAACGATAATAATAAAGATAAGGACAAAGAAAAAGACAACAATAAAGATAAGGAAAAAGAAAAGGAAAATCAGGGTAATCATTATGGTCAGAATAAAGGTGATTTGCAGGGAAAAGATTTTGGTCAACACCGCGCTGAAGAAGCAAAATCAAAAAATGATTTTGTCACAGAATCGGAAGACAACATCTCTGTAACCGACCAAAACAATGTAGCAACCCGTGATAAAATTAAACAAGCCCGCGAAAAGCTTGAATTGAAAAAGAAAAATAAAGAAATCACCGATGTCGATTATCAAAAAAAGAAAAAAGCTTTAGATGATTTGGAAACCCAGGTAAACGAATTGGAAAAGCAATCGAAAGATGTAAAAGATAAATTGGATACGGAAAAGAAAAAAGAATAACAAACTGAAAGAATCGGGCGGCCTTTAGGCCGCCCGATTATGTATAAAAAACATTTTCATGGAAAAAAATTCTAATTTTAATTTCGACATAAACAATTTTCACCCTCTATAATTTAATTATCTAAAAGGAACTTATATACAGTTCCTTTTTTTATTTTTGTAAAAAATCCTTATGACCGATTTTATCAACAAAGGCAATAAACCTACCGGCAGCGGTTTCGGCGAAGGCTTACTTAAAGCTGCTGAAATCAATTCAAATATAGTTGCTCTTGGTGCCGACATTACAGCTTCAGTAAAAGTAAATGCTTTTGCGGAAAAATTTCCTGAACGTTTTTTTTCCCTCGGTATCGCAGAACAAAATTGTGTTGGTGCTGCTGTCGGTCTTGCTATGGCCGGAAAAATACCGGTGTTCAGCACTTATGCTGTTTTTTCTGCATTACGCACTACTGACCAGATAAGAGTTTCTGTTTGCTATAATAATCTGCATGTAATAATTGGTGGTGCTCATGCCGGAATCAGTGTAGGTCCCGATGGCGCTACACATCAGGCATTGGAAGATATTGCCATGATGCGTGTACTACCAAATATGACTGTTCTATCACCATGCGATGCAACTCAAACAAAACTTGCAACTATCGCTGCTCTGACAAAAATCAAAGGTCCTGTTTACATTCGCTACGGACGTGAAGCTATGCCCGATTTCACTGATGCAAAACAAAATTTTGAAATTGGCAAAGGACAAATTCTTCGCGAAGGTACCGATGTTACAATTTTCGCTACAGGCCACATGACGTGGGAAGCACTACAAGCAGCAATCACTTTAGAAAAA
The DNA here is from genome assembly GCA_035353855.1 of Bacteroidales bacterium. NCBI lineage: Bacteria > Pseudomonadati > Bacteroidota > Bacteroidia > Bacteroidales > Bacteroidales bacterium. Next base: position 1,299 of record DAOQAK010000089.1, read on the forward strand.
AAAGGAATCAGTGTTCAGGTTGTAAATATTCACACCATTAAACCAATAGATAAAGATTTAATTATTTCATGCGCGCAAAAAACAAAAGCAATCGTAACTGCTGAAGAACACCAGGTTTACGGTGGTTTCGGAAGCGCAATTGCCGAAGTGTTGGCAAAACATTTTCCTGTTCCAATTGAATTTATCGGGATGAATGATTCTTTTGGTGAAAGTGGTAAACCTTCTGAACTAATGGAAAAATATGGAATGACAGCAAATCAAATTTGTTCTGCAGTTGAAAAAGTTTTAAATAGAAAAAAATCAAAATGAATTATAAAAAATTAATACCCGTACTTGTAATTATATTTATTGCTGTGATAATTCTGTTTGCAGCAAAAACATATACCGATGAAGAAAAAACAATACAAGTAAATGTTCCTGCTATTCCAAAAAAAATAATTAATAAAGATTCTTTACGCAAAGCTGATTCTATAAAACGTATTTATTTACTCGGACATTTCAAACCTTCTAAAGATACAATGTTCGCTTTGATCTCAAAACCTTATACCAATTCACCCGACATGTACTTAAGAAAAGATGTATATAAGGCTTATAAGATAATGTATGATTCGGCAAAAAAAGATGGAATTTCTCTTCTGATAGTTTCGTCTACACGTAATTTTATTAATCAGAAAAGCATATGGGAAGGAAAATGGAAAGGCAATATTTTATGTAATGGGAAAAATTTGGTGAAAGAATTTACCGACCCTGTTCAACGTTCAAAATATATTTTAAAATATAGCTCGATGCCAGGAACATCCCGCCATCACTGGGGAACCGACATCGACATTAACAGCACATTACTCTCAACATTTGAAACCGGCAGCGGGAAAAAAGTTTATGAATGGTTGAAAAATAATGCTTATAAGTTTGGATTTTGTCAACCATACACTGAAAAAGATTCGCTTCGAACTACAGGCTACGAAGAAGAAAAATGGCATTGGTCGTTCTACCCTGTTTCTTCTGCTTTGTTGCTGGATTACAAAAAACTGATTTCGTATGATGACATTAAAGGCTTTGCCGGTTCCGAAACGGCTAAGGAGATTGACATTATTAACAACTATGTTTTAAGCGTTAACAAAAACTGTCAATAAAATTTTTACGATTTTAATATTTTTTCTTTACTGTTTTACATACAAATAAATTAAGTTTAAAATAAAATATCGATGTTACAAAATACAAACAAGAAAAGTAATATAAAGGATTCGAAGCAAAAAGAAATTTTCTTTACTGTAATGGAGCAATCAGAATTAATGAAGTTTCTTATTGCTAAAATGCCCGATAAAAGCCGTACCACAATAAAATCTTATTTATCTCACAGGCAGGTTTCTGTTAATGGTCAAATTATTTCTCAATTTAATCATTTACTAAACACGGAAGATAAAGTAAAAATCAATTTTGGAAAAGTTGCAGAAATCGTTAAATACAAAGGATTAAAAATTATTTTTGAAGATGATGATATCATCGTTATTGAAAAAGAACCGGGATTATTATCAATTGCTACAGAAAAAGAAAGACAGGAAACAGCATATTTTATTTTATTGGAGCATGTTAGAATCGCCGATAGAAATAATCGTGTATATATTCTGCATCGCCTGGATAAAGACGCTTCAGGCATTATGATTTTTGCAAAAAGCGAAAAGATACAGGAATTAATTCAGCGAAACTGGAAACAGAATATTGTTGAAAGAAAATACGCCGTACTGGTTGAAGGGAAAATGGAAAATGATGAAGGCACCCACATTTCATGGCTTAAAGAAAGCTCTGCATTAATTATGTATTCATACCAATTTGATAATGGAGGACAAAAAGCCATCACTCATTATAATGTTATCAAGAAAAATGACAATTATAGTTTACTGGAAGTAAAGATTGATACAGGAAGAAAAAACCAGATACGCGTACACATGCAGGATTTAAAGCATAGCATTGTTGGTGATAAAAAATACGGTTCCACTCAAAACCCCATTAAACGCATGGGACTTCATGCAATGAGTCTTGCATTAAAACATCCGGTTACAAATGAGAACCTGAAATTTGAATCGCCTATCCCTCAAAGTTTTTTAAAATTGGTAAATTAAGTTTCCATTAATTTCGTAAGGATAAAGCAACCTTAGAAAAAAATATTCGTCTTGAAAAAAAAATGTTTTAAATATTTTTATTTTCGTTTTGTAAATTTTAAACCACTTTCTATGAAGAAAATATTTTTTACTTTATTCGCTTTAACTTCTACTGTTCTTTTCAGTCAGGATATTTAAAAAATAGATACGATTCATAAAAACCTTACTGTTCAGCAAACCGATTCGCTTATTACAGCAAATACAAGCAATCCGAATTTTGTAATACTTGATGTTAGAACAGCTGCTGAATTTAATAATTCAGGCGGGCACATTGAAAATGCAATTAACCTTGATTACTATAGTACCGCTATTTTTAGCGCAACTACAGATACAATGAATCATAACAAAATGTATCTTGTTTATTGCGGTTCTGGTACACGAAGCGCTAAAGCCTGCGATACTATGATAAAGAAACATTATGTGGAAGTATATAATATGCTTGGTGGTCTTACTTCGTGGAAAACTGCCGGATATCCTGTAGTTATTACAACTTCAATTGTTGAAAATACAATATCTGCAAAAGCAAATACAATATTCCCTAACCCGGTAACTGAAACTTCGTTTATCGAAACACTTGGTGAATCAAGGAATTCAACCTTGATAATTTTTGATATTTATGGAAGACAGATAAAGAAAATATTCTTTAATAATAAAGTTAATATCAACCATGAAGATTATTCTCCAGGCATATATATGTATCAGGTTATCTGTACTAGCCCCCTAAATAGCTGAAATAAATTTGCATAAAAGGTTTGACACTTT
>DAOQAK010000090.1 GCA_035353855.1 Bacteroidales bacterium
TTGCTATATCTGGCGACGGGTTTTTCGTGTTGATGGCCTGTGTTGATATTACCATAGATTAATGGACATACAGAAAATGTCCAAATGATCATTGCAAAAATTAATGCCTTTGTTTTCATGTTTTTTAGTTTTATCGGATCGTTTATATTTTCGATTAATATTAAGCAAGGGAAGCCCCTATCAACAATACAATACAAAATATTATTATTGCAAGGACTGTTTCAAAAACATCTGATATTTTCATGTTGTTATATTTTAAACAGTATTTAAATTTTTCAATCAACTATTTTACTAATGGACCGTAATATCATTTTGAAAATAGTTTTTATTATTTTTCATCTTCATTCTATTTGAAAACTCATGTAAAGAAGTCTTTTTGCGCTTGCTATTTTAATATTTTATGTTGTTAAATACCATTTCAACCTCACCGGCTTCTGCAATCGCTTTTGGAGTGATCAATTCCCTGTCGAGCGGCAGTTTGCCTTTGCATTGCGAACGAATATATTTTTCGTGGGGTTTCCAGTTCAGTTCGCCGAGTTTGTTGGTTTTTCCTATATATTGCCCGGTTGCCTTTTTATATGCTTTATAAATCAGCTCTGAACAATAAATAGCTGCATCTGTTGTATCGAACCCATAGTCATAAGGTTTTCCGATCATTTTCCTGACTTCAGTCATAAGATCTGGGATTTTCTTATCTAATCCGGGCTTTAATCTGCACACCGCATATCTTTTGAAATTGCCCTGGCTTATCCATTCGTTCATTGGAAATACCCTTACCTTGCCATATGCTTCAATAACCACCCATTTCCCTTTCTGAAAATCCACGATACCACAATGTGTATATTCTGATTGAGTAATCCCGGCAATTGCATTTGTTAGTTTTGATCCCGATATTGTCTGAAAAACCATATCGCCGGTTTTTGGAAAATACTTTTGTTCTCTTACGCTGTCTGCGGACAATAATATTACTGTGAAGCCAAGCGCCAGTATCACTTTTAAAATTGCAATAATTGTTCTCATAATTGTTCCTCCAGTTTTTTTGTGTGTTTGGAAGAATAATGATGAACAAGCGCCAGATGTAAATGATTTTTAATAATTATTTACTTAACTTGTTGGCATTAAGGATGGTGTAAAAAATATTTTTAAAAACCAACCAATTGTCATTTACATACTTCAATAAGGCGCATTATAAAGTTAAATTCTAAATCAATTAAATAATAAACTCAATCATCATGAAAAAATTAATCATTTTATTATTCGTCTTAAGTTCATTTCATGGACGTGCCCAAAGATCAGATTCAAGCACATTTTATTTTTCAAACTTTAATGTAACTGCCCCCCCCAAATGGGATACTGTACCCGGGGCAATAAAAGAACAGATGGTTGATATGGGAACTGCGATCATGAATATGGATAATAAAAGTGATGCATCCTCCATCATATCATTTTTGAAAAATGAAAATCCTGAAACAGCGATCAATTTCACATTTATTAAAATGGATGTTCGCTCGGGAACAATTTCAGGAATTAATGCCGCAATAAAGACGTCCATAGATGTTATATTAGAACAGATTTCACTACAGCAAGATTTCAGCGATGTTGCTTATAGGATTAATACCTCTTCTGATAGCTGCCTGATTAACGCTCTTATTAAAGGTAAGCACAATATTGCAGGAGCATTTCAGATCAATTTTGTTTATAAAATTGGCAATGAAGGTGTTTTGCAAATAAACTGGCAGGCAAATACGAAGAACAACAAGGTTCGGCAAGAAATGGATGAAATAGTTAATTCAGCCATTTTAAATAAGCCATATACCCAACCCCCTGAAAAATGCAGCATCATCAGTGGAGATGAAATATATTATAAAAATATTGCCGAGCAAATTGATAAAAAGAACAAAAGAATAAAATGGTTTTCAATGGGGGCTATTATTTTATTGTACACTTTTTTAAGGCCACTTTTTCGAAGTAAGAAATAAAAAAAGCCAAGGTGTATAATATTTGTTATATGGAGGCATTTTTTAATTAAAAATAATATCTTTTTTGATTTACAATTTCATTTTATGACCATTATAAAAATTAAAAGTTAACCATTAAAAACAAAAAATCATGAAAAAGAACTTTTTATTCATCATTATGTTGGTAGTAACATTACTAACAGTAAAGCCTTTGAAAGCACAGAAATACTATATGCAAAATGATTATTTGTATGAATGCATCACATCATTTCCCGATGACGGTTGCACTAATAATCTTGAACTTCAGTGTATTTTTCCCGCAAACAGAAACAATAGCAAATTCATCCGAAAAGGAATAGATTCGGTGGTTGCAGATGTTTATATCGGGGGAATTTTTAAAACCAGGGTTACACTTGATCGTGACGTTAAAGATATAAATGTCTGGAAAAAGAACATTGGTGTGAAAAAATATGATAACACCTATTATAAATTCAAATATCACATTATTTCAAAACAGAAAACAGGATTAAGAAAGCGTTCAAAAATAACATATTCGGCAGGTAACTACAGGCAAACCGACAAATTTAAATCAGGATATGATTATGTTTTTAAAAATGAGCACAATATACATATTCCACGTGGAGCAATCGGTATAGGATCATTTGGCTACACATATAGTCCTTTAATATCCAGAACTACCGTATGTGATAATTATTCTCTTTATGGGAGCATGTTCAACACTACTATTGATTTTGGTATTGGCCTTAAATTGGGAATCAATTTACTGGAATGGAATTATCTTCCTTTTAATAATAAATTGACAAGCGTTACCGACAGTTTACCAAGACATAATGAAACCGGTGTTCATATATTTTCATCACCCAAAATAATGTTGTTATATGATTTAAGGTTGTATCGGCACATCCCGGTCCCCTGCAGAACGTTCAGGCCTTATCATTTTACATTAAGCCCATATGTTGCATTCAAGCCGGTAGAATGGGTTGTATTTGACCATTCATTAAATAATTCCTTTACTTATGCTAAAAGCTTAGAGGCCGGAATAAGATTACATTCTTCGCTTTATTTTGTTGAATTGGTCTATTCATACAGATTCAATGATATATATTACGTTAATCACAATGAAATCAATCTGAAAAACCCTGGCGTTTTTTCACTGAGATTTGGTATTACTTTCGATTGGTATAATTGAAACTTTATACGATTTGCCCTTATCATTAATAAAAAAAAGCAGAAAAAACAATTATATTTACTCTGTAAAAAAAGATGCACAATGAAGATGGTTTCTAACCATAATTTACTCTTCAAGCTCTTGGGCCTATGTTTATGTGCAAGTTTCCGAATAAACAGAAACCAAAATAGATCAGTTTGTAATCGGGGTCTAACCACCACAAATATAAACGACCTTTATAAAGCTAATGAGCAAATTGCTATATTTGCATTGCCCACAGACTTCATTATACCAAAGAAATGTACTTCGAGTACGAAGGTAAAAAATAATTTGAAGCTGTGGGTTTTTTCATGGTGTTTACTCTGTAAAAAAAGATGCACAATGAAGATGGTTTCTAACCATAATTTACTC
>DAOQAK010000091.1 GCA_035353855.1 Bacteroidales bacterium
AAAAACAGTCAAACTATTTTTAATTTTTTATCCAGTTAATTGGGGTTAGGTACATCACAACACATTGGTGAGTTTGCTGCATTATTTACAGCCTGTTGCTGGACGGCAACTGCTCTTGCATTTGAATCAGCCAGCAATAAAGTAGGTTCTGTTGCTGTTAATATAATACGTCTGGGGTTAGCATTAATTTACCTGAGTATTTTTTCTTTAATCACCAGGAATTTGTGGATGCCAACAGATGCATCGGCACATGCATGGATATGGCTTTCTTTGTCAGGATTGGTAGGGTTTGTAATAGGCGACCTTTTTCTTTTTAAATCATATACAATTATAGGCTCACGTATTGCAATGCTGATCATGACATTAGTACCTCCTGTTACTGCTTTAATAAGCTGGCTTATGCTTAGCGAAACACTTACATTTTTCAATTTCATTGGAATGGCATTAACAGTTGGTGGTATAGCATTGGTAATTGTAACCCGCAGAACTGATGAAAAAAAGTTTTCCATTTCTCATTCTCCTAAAGGTATTTTATACGCATTCATAGGAGCCGTAGGACAAGCAGTAGGATTGGTTTTTAGCAAAGTTGGAATGGGCAGTTATAATGCATTTGCTGCAACACAAATAAGAATAATTACAGGAGTTATCGGTTTTGCAGTTGTTATAAGCTTTTGGAAAAAATGGCATAATGTAGGAAGCGCAATAAAAAACATTCCTGCAATGAAGCGCATTTTGATAGGTTCTGTTTTCGGACCTTTTCTGGGAGTTTCATTTTCATTATATTCTGTGCAGCATACCAATGCAGGCATTGCTTCTACAATAATGGCCATTGTACCTATTTTAATTATTCCACCGGCAATTATTTTTATGAAACAAAAAGTAACACTTAAAGAAATTATAGGAGCTATTATTAGTGTTGTGGGAGTTGCAATGTTTTTTATTTAATTGATCACTGGAATAGTAAATATAAATTTACTACCCACGTTGGGTTCACTTTCTACCCATATTTTGCCATCATGTTTTTCGACATATTCTTTGCAAATAAGCAAACCAAAACCAGATCCTTTTTCACCTTCTGTCCCTATGCTTGATTGCTTTATTGCGTTATTCCAAATCGTAGCTTGAATTACTTTATCAAGCCCTATTCCATTATCAGATACAGTAATGATTGCTTTATCAATATTTTTTTTTGCAAGAATTTTTATTTATCCATTCCTCTTTGTGTATTTAATTGCATTGGAAATCAAATTTCGTAATATCGTTTTCAACATGTTTGAATCGGCCAATAGCATTATATTTTCACCTTCGCTGAAATTTATTTTTATTTGTTTTGCTTCAGCATTTTCCTGGTACCTTCCAATAATTTCATTACATATTTCTGCTAAAGCTATTTTTTGAGGATTAAATGACAACCTTCCCGACTGTGAATTTGACCACAACAATATATCTTCCAGTAGATCAAAAGTACATTGTATTGTTTTTTGAATTGTTTTTAATTGTTCTTCAACTTTATCAATATCATATTCTTTTATATGATTCAATAAAAATTTCACGAAGCCAATCAAGCCGTTGAATGGGTTTCTTAAGTCATGAGCAAGAACCTACATGTACCTGTCTTTGTCGGCATTCATTTGTGTTAATCTATCGGCATATTTTTGCAACTGTATTTCTGCTTTCTTACGGCGGTCGATATTTCTATCGATACCTAATAACTTTATCGGTACATTTTTTTCATCAGTTATAATATTTATTTCAACTTCTACCCAGATTAAATTCCCTGATTTTGTAGGTTGATGCACTTCTACACAAATACGTTTTTGAGATATTTTTCCATTATAAAAATCGGCGATCATCATATCAATAAGATTCGAAAGTTTGATATAATCAGGAGGATTGTTTGGGTCGTTTTCAAAATCATGATTCAATGCTTCATCTTCAGTATATCCAAATAAATTATAAACTGAAGGAGAAAAATATTCAAATCTTCTGGTTTGGATATCAATTACCCATATTACATCCGTTGCATTCTCAGCTATCAGTCGATATTTTTCTTCGCTTTCTTTTAATATCTGTTCTTTCTTTTTACGCTCTGAAATATCACGGACAATCAATTGCAGAGCAGGTTTGCTGCCATATTCAATTGGAATGGCTATTGCTTCTACATCAACAGAAGTACCATCAACGCGAATGAACTTTTCTTCTGTTACAGGCATTACGCTTTTCTCTTCGCTGGTTTTTTTATCCGATCCATTACAATCTGGCGATAGTCAGGATGTATAAATTCGATAACAGTTTTTCCAATTAATTCTGATGCGGAAGTGGCTCCCATCAGTTGAATACAAGCTTTATTTACATAAACTATTTTCCCTCCAATATGAATCCCTATTGCATCAGGATGGTTGTCTATCAATTCCTGATACCTTTTTTCACTATCTTTTAATTGCTGTTCTATGTTTTCCATTTCTTTTTATAATGGATATTTTTCTATAAAATAATTATAATTACGATATCTTTTTAAGGTTTGTTTTTTAGCTGAATTAATATGTAAAAAATAGTTTATTTATAGTTACGAAGATATATTTCGTAGTAACTTTATATCATTTAATATTGATTATGTAAATTTATTAAAAATACTTTTATCATGCAAATTATTTTAATAGCTTTTCACATAAATAAAAAAAAATTTTTATAGAAATTCACATCAGCAATAGCTTTTTTTCTTAACTAACCTGAGTTCGTAATAATAATGAAGAACAGAATTTATTACAATTGAAAATACTTTACTTTTAAATATTTATTTTTATTATACCAAAGTATAAATACAACTATTAATTTTTATCAATATCACTTTAGTAAAAAAACAAATGTTAAGTTATTGTTGAATTATATTTTTTTGTAAATTTGCATCATTATTGGCTCCGTAGCATAACTGAATAGTGCATCTGACTACGGATCAGAAGGTTGGGGGTTTGAATCCCTCCGGAGTCACTA
>DAOQAK010000092.1 GCA_035353855.1 Bacteroidales bacterium
TGAACGAATTTATTTCTCGCGCGGAACAGATAAAAATATTTACCAGGAAAGAAAAGACCTTGGAAAATATCTTACTCCCGCAATACTGAAAGCTATCAATTATGATTTTGAGAATACTGTTTTTTCATATATTCCCAATACCGCATCTACTGCCTTTAACGGACTGGTAGAAGAACTGGACACTTTCTGTAAAAAAGTTCATAAAGAAAAAATTCTGCAATGCAGTGGTAATATCACTTCTGAAAAACTTGATGAAATATTAAAACTAAAACCCAGGATTGAAACACTTGCCGTTAAAGATGTAAAGCTTCGTACATTCATCACCCAGGATACCAAGCGCGACGACCTGGTAACGCATGTTTATGATGTAACCTATGGCATAGTAAGAAAAGGGAAAGATACATTAGTTGTTCTTGACGATTCTATTGTTCGCGGAACTACTTTAAAAAACAGTATTATCCGCATGCTCGACCGGCTCGGACCAAAAAAAATAATTATTGCATCATCGGCTCCGCAGATACGTTATCCTGATTGCTATGGTATTGATATGGCTAAACTAAGCGATTTTATTGCATTTAAAGCAGCCATAGAATTATTGAAAGACACTCGCCAGGATAATATTATCAACGAAGTTTACAAGAAATGTAAAGAACAGGAACTTCTTCCGAAAGAAGAAATTGTTAATTATGTAAAACTTATTTACAAAGCATTTACCGCTGAACAGGTTTCGGAAAAAATTTCTTTTATGCTGAAAGAAAAAGAAGTGAAAGCGGATCTGCAAATTATTTTCCAGACCATTGAAGACCTGCATGAATCCTGCCCAGACAACAAAGGTGATTGGTATTTTACAGGTAATTATCCTACACCCGGTGGTAATAAAGTAGTGAATAAATCATTCATTAATTACATTGAAGGCCGCAACGAAAGAGCTTATGGAATTGAATCGAAAATAAATCCGTAATTATTTTCTTTTTCTTATTGATATAATTTTTTAGCCACAGAGAATACTACGAGTTACACAAAGTAAACAGAGAAAAAAATCAAGTTTTGTGAATGGTATAAATTACCACGCCCCATATTTTAAAGTCCATATCTTCGGTAAGTTCAATGGGTTTGAATTTTTCGTTTTCGGGTTTCAGAAAAACTTTTTTCCCGCTTTTTATAATTCGTTTAACTGTGAATTCGCCATTAATAACACCTATCACAATCCTACCGTTTGTAGCTTCAACAGAACGGTCGACAATAAGAATATCACCATTAAATATTCCCGCATCTATCATTGAATTCCCATTCACTCTTACTAAAAAAGTTGCCGAAGGATTTTTTATCAGGTATTCGTTCAGGTCCAATTTTTTATCAAGAAAATCCTCTGCAGGTGAAGGAAAACCGGCAGAAATGGTATTGGTAAAAAGTTTCAGCAAAAGTGTTTTGCTTTTATCGGGCTTAAAAAATTCAAGCATTGGTGTGGGTTTTATGGTAGATTGTTTTTTCAAAACTTTTAATATTTAATCAACAATATTACTATCCTGATATTTATCTTTTTGATAATAATTCAAATAACGGCTCATTTATATAGTAATTGCCGGTTCCTAATTTTTTTCTTTTTAATAATCCGTCATCTGCTAATTTATTTAAATAATTTGCAGCGGTAATTCGTGAAACTTTTAAATCACTAACAATAAATTCAATCTTTGTATATGGATGCTTAAATAAATTGTTCAATAATTCCTGGCTATAAAATTTATAATTCTCGCGCAAAGTATGTTTATATTTCATCATCAATTCACGAATCTGAATGATTAATTTTATTGTTTCTTTTGATGTTTGTTCAACTCCTTTAATCATAAACAATAACCATTCTTCCCAAATATTATTCATTCTTACATCCTGAAGCAATTTATAATATTCTATTTTATTTTTGATGATATAATTGCTCAAATAT